>DASWAK010000367.1:0-15676 GCA_036391175.1 Pseudolabrys sp. | reverse complement strand
AATCTTGTCGCCTTTTTCAGGAACAAGATGGAGGTGTTCGGTTGGGATGCCAGCGCGCGCGTGCTTCTGAAAGAAGCATTGGCCCGTGGTGCCTTCCGGGCAGCGCACGAGCGCGATCGGCCGCCCGACCAAGTGCGGCCGCATCCATTTCCACGCTTGCACATAAAAATCGGCAAGGTCGTGTTTGGTGATGCCGACATCGCTCCAATAGACGCGGTCGGGGTGCGTGAGGCGCACATCCGCCACGCTGACGTCAGCTTGCTTGACCGGGACGCTTCGCTTCACGCCTGATGTCCGACCGGTGGCGGCGATTGCCTTTTCGCGCACCACGTCCTTGGCTGTCTTATCCTCGCGCACACCCTGGAACGACGCCTGTCTAACCCGACCGCCATGGGTCCAACCGTGCAAGTCGACTTCCACCACCACTTTTGGCTCGACCCAGATCGGCTTACGGGCGCCGCGCTCTTCCGCCGGTACGGTTTCGAATGGCGTCGTGGTGGTCTTCAGGGCTGTAAGCTTGCGATAAAGAGTACGCGCGAGCTCGCGGGTGAACCCGGTGCCGGTGCGCCCCGCATAGTGCAGCTTGCCGCGCTCATAGAAGCCGAGCACCAGCGCGCCAATTGCGTGCGCGTCCACCGTCGAAGGTACGACGCCGGCTACAACGAGCTCCTGGCGGTCGGAGCACTTGGTCTTGACCCAGTCATGACCGCGGCCAGAACGATATGGCGCGTCGACGACTTTCGAGACGATGCCTTCCAGTCCCATCTTGCACGCGTGTCGAAGTAGTGTCGTGCCCGGCTCGGTCAGCGATTCACTCAGACGTAGTGCTCCACGCGCCGGCTGCCGCTTGAGCAATTTCGCTAGTGCATCCTTGCGCGCGCGGAGCGGCAGTGATTTCAAGTCAGCGCCATCGAGATACATAAGATCAAATACATAAAACACCATGCGATCATGGCGTTCTGCTTTGAGGTCCTGTTGCAGCAGCGAAAAGCTCGAAATGCCATCATCGCCTTCCACCACCACCTCGCCGTCGATCAGCGCGCTCCTGACGGGGAGTTTGGCGACCGCGTCTGCAATCGTGGGAAACTTCTTGGTCCAGTCGAGCCCTTTGCGGGTGAGTAATTTCACCTTGCCGCGGTCAAGGCGTGCCTGGATGCGGTAGCCGTCGAACTTGATCTCATGCACCCACTTGTCGCTGTCGGGGGACTTGTCGCTGAGGGTGGCGAGGCATGGAGCAACGAAAACGGGAAGGGCGGCGTGACGAGCGCCCGCGGGCGGGTCGTCCTTAGACGACGCCAAGCGCATATTTTCCTTCGATGATTTGATGGTTGTCGGTTTGTTGCGCCACTCTTTCTTCGGGCCGTTGGCTATCTCGTCCATAGTGCGGCCGGTTACAACCGAAAGAGGTTCCTCCTGTAGAATATCCTTGTCGCGGGCAGACCGCTCCGCTTCGTCGTGTTGCTTGATCAGCAGCCAATTGTCACGTTTTTCGCCCGTCCGCCGATGCATGCGCACTAGGTGCCAGCCGCCGCTAAGTTTTTCGCCGTCAAGCGTGAACGACAGGTGGCCCTTGGCGAGCCCCTTGTGCGGATCGCCCTCTGGCTGCCAGCGCCCGCGATCCCAGATCATCACCGTGCCGCCGCCATACTCGCCTTCGGGGATCGTGCCCTCAAATTTGTTATAGGCGATCGGGTGATCCTCGACCTGCACCGCCAGCCGCTTGTCGCCGGGCACCAGGCTGGGACCGCGCGTGACCGCCCAGCTTTTCATGACGCCATCGAGCTCGAGCCGAAGATCGTAGTGTAGTCGCCGTGCCGCATGCTTCTGGATGACGAAGGCGTTACCGCGGGTGCGCGCCACTGAGCCCTTCGGCTCGGCCGTGACGCCAAAGCGACGCTTGGCGCGATATGTTTTTAGCCCTGATCTCTTCGGCCCGCGCATAACTCAGACAGTCCCACTTTTTGGGACTCTGCGCTAGTTTGCCCCATAGATCTGCGGTGTCACTCCCCGCCACTTGCAAGGACAGCTCGCGTGGTTTCGTCCGGGCCGAAATCCTCCGCGCTGTTAACGTGCAGCAACTCGGCCAAACGTGTGCGCGCTCGATTAACACGCGATTTGATGGTGCCGACTGCGCACCCGCAGATGCCGGCCGCCTCCTCATAGGAAAAGCCGGAAGCGCCTACCAGGATCAGGGCCTCGCGTTGATCCGAAGGCAACTGCGCTAACGCTTCACGAAATTCGCGAAATTCAACGTGGCCATATTGATCGGGCTGCGATTTCAACGACTCGGCATAATGGCCGTCGCTATCCTCGACTTCGCGTCGACGCTTGCGATATTCCGAACGGAAATGATTGCGCAGGATGGTGAACAGCCAAGCGGACATGTTGGTGCCAGGCTGGAAGGAATCGATGTTGGCAAGTGCGCGCAGCAAAGTTTCCTGCACCAGATCGTCCGCGCGGTCGACGTTGCCGCACAATGAAATAGCGAATGCGCGGAGGCTTGGCACCGCACCGAGAACGGCTTTGCGGACCGAGTCGTCCATCGGCATTACTGGGCGTCCTTTTTTCCGCTACCATCAAGGCGATCGATAAGCTCGTTAAACCGGTCGGGGACACCTTGGTTCACAACCTCGTCGTACATGGCGCGCAACTGCTGGCCGAGACGGGCTTGCACGTCTCGACCTAGTTTGGCCGGTTTCGCATGGAGCTTTTTTCTCCGGGTCGCCGCAGCTTCCATCGGATTTTGCTGTCCTACGGGCTTTCGTTCGTTCATTATTCAACCCCAACTTCCGGGCCCGGGGTGGGCGCCGGTTGCCCCCTTGGTTGTGTGCAAAACACGTGACGTGGCAGATAGTTCCTCCAAGAACGGAACTTTTTTGCGGCACTCGCGTTGGGGCGCTACAGGCTGATCGGAGACCTCCAATTGGCCGCGATGGGCGTTAATTCGGGAGGGGTTTTTGTCGACATCACAGGCAGTTGCTCAACATTTGCCTTATCTTCGGCGTTACGCACGCGCTCTTTCGGGCAGCCAGGCCTCTGGCGACGCTTATGTGGCAGCCACCCTCGAGGCATTAGTCCAGGATCCGAAGGTCCTGGATGCTGGTCTTTCCACTCGAATAGCGCTCTATCGGCTATTCACGAAGATCTGGAATTCAGTTGCGCTCAACGGCAAATCATCCGGGGGAAGCCCGAGCCAGCCGGTTGAGCGTCATCTCGCTCAGATCCCTCCAAAGCCGCGCCAGGCCTTTCTGCTGGTCGCGCTCGAAGGCTTGTCCGAGGATGATGCCGCCAAGGTTCTGGATATCGACGCTCCGATGTTGCGCGATCTTGTCGAGGAATCCGGCCGCGAGCTCGCAGCTGAGATCGCCACTGACGTCCTGATTATAGAGGATGAAACCTTCATCGCGCTCGATCTTGAAGGATTGGTGGAAAGCCTTGGCCACCGCGTTCTTGGCGTTGCGCGCACGCATGCCGAGGCAGTAGCACTTGCCAAGGCTAAGCGGCCCGGAATCATTCTTGCTGACATACAGCTTGCGGATGGCAGTTCTGGTCTGGATGCAGTAAATGAAATGCTACGATCTTTTGAAGTGCCGGTCATTTTCATCACCGCCTATCCGGAACGCTTTTTGACCGGCGAACGACCAGAGCCGGCCTTCCTGATCGCCAAGCCGTTCCAACCTTCCACTGTGTCAGCAGTGCTAAGCCAGGCCTTATTCTTCGAGCGCAACGCCAGGCGGCGCGAGCGGCGCGCGAGCTAAGCGGCTTCAACAAGCACACAAGCTGCCCTCGCGCTCGCTGGCCAGCGCTGGCAGTGTTGAAGAAGCGCTTTTCAGTGGGGGCGTCCGCTTGCGTCGCGCGCTAGGAGGTAACGAAACGTCTAATACTAAGGTGCGCATAATGTCCGGGGCGCAAGAAACCGAACTGGCCAGGCTTGAGCGAGAATGCCGACAGCTACAAGAGCAGGTCAGTGCGCAGGCCTGGGAGCTGAGCCTTTTGCGGGCGCGCTTTGCGCGCTATGAAACCGCGCTGCGCGGCTCGCAGGTAACCGTGTACACCCAAGACAGCGACCTACGTTACACCTCGGTTAGCAATCCAGTGTTTGGGCGCGCTGTAGAAGATATTCTTGGTCGCACTGATGCGGAGATTCTGAAATTGGATGGCGGCGCTGCCATGATTGCCGTGAAACGCGAGGTGCTCGCGAGCGGCGAGGCCAGACGTGCAGAAATGCCGCTCAAAGACGCGTCCGGGATACGTTGGCATGATTTGCATATTGAGCCGCTGCGTAACGAAGTTGGTGATGTTGTTGGCCTGACTTGTGCATCGGTCGATGTGACAGCGCGCAAGGAGGGTGAAGCCCATCTACGCTTGTTGCTACGCGAGCTGACGCATCGCTCGAAAAACTTGCTGGCAGTAATTCAGGCAATGGCGCGGCAGACGGCACGTCATACCGGTTCCGTCGAGAGCTTTCTCACTCAGTTTGGCGCGCGGTTGCAGGCACTTGCTGCGTCGCACGATCTTCTTGTGCGCGAGAGTTGGTATGGCGCTTCGCTCGGTGAGCTGATCCGCTCGCAACTTGGCGGCTATCTTGACGGGTCGACAGCGCAGGTGTCGATCGAAGGACCTGCTATCGCTCTCAAGCCCGAAGCGGCGCAAAATCTGGGCCTCGCGCTCCATGAGCTGGCAGTCAATGCAGCTAAATTTGGGGCCCTATCAGTGCCGAGCGGGCGTGTGTCCATCAGTTGGAGTCGGCGTGGGAGCATTGGCGACAATTCGGTTGAATTAGATTGGCGGGAACAGCTCGGTCCGAAGGTGAAGATTAGGCGCAGGAAAGGGTTCGGCAGCATGGTTATCGAGCGCAATCTGGCGCGCGCGCTCAACGCTGAGGTGGAATTGCAATTCGATCCGAACGGGCTGCATTGCCACATCGTCATTCCCGCAAGCCAGCTCCTCGCCGCGCGCTGAGTGCAGCCGGAACATAAGTCATCGTCCGCCGTTTTGAATCACGCTCACTAAATGCGCAGTGATTCCGCGCATCGTGGGCGCGATGGAGAGCGATGATGCGCAAATTCGTTTCATACATCTTTGTGGGCAGCGCGGTGGCGCTGGCAATGGACGTGATTGTTCCGCCGGCAGACCTTGGTTTGGCTCTCATGGCGGGGCCCGCAATTGCGGGAAACGCGACGCCTCAGATTGTTGACCGAACTCACAAGGGTGACCGATTGCAGGCACCGATGGCGAATGACAGGCGAAGGACGCCGCCCAACGCGCCACCAGTGTTGATTGGGTGCGAACCGGTTTTCAGCGCGCTGTCCAGCGGCGCACGCGCCAATTTTCCCGGCCGCTGCCTTGCTCAACAAACAATGACTGAGGCGGCCGTGGGGTAGAGGCAGGACAATGGAACTTGTTGTTCCGCTGTACGTTTACAGGCCATCATTCATTGGAAATGGAGTTTCACATGCATAAGCCATTGAGCGTTCTCGCCGCACTGGCGGTCATCGCGGCGGTGGTGTCACCCGTGCCGACGATGGCACAGGCCGAAAGAGTGAAGGCCGGCACGCTGACTTGCGATATTTCCGGCGGTATTGGCTTGATCATTACATCGCACAAGGACGTGACCTGCATGTTCACGCCGTCCCAACCGGGACCGCGTGAAGTCTACGTCGGCGGGATCAGCAAATTCGGTCTCGACATTGGCGCCACCGCCGGAGGCGAGATGGTATGGGCGGTTTATGCGCCGACCACCCGCCGCTTTGGTGCGCTGGCGGGAAATTACAGCGGCGCGACCGCCGAGGCGACGGTCGGGGCCGGCCTCGGCACCAATGTCCTTGTCGGGGGCTCGAATCGAACCGTGGCATTGCAGCCGGTCTCAGTGCAGGGCCAGGCGGGCCTCAATGTAGCGGCCGGTGTGGCCGAGCTTACCTTGCGCCCGGCGCGCTAACGCGCTCCTCTATTCTCACAAGAAACATGGCCGCCCTGAGTATTGGGGCGGCCACTTTATTGATGCGCACAAATGTTAGCCGAAGGTGAACGCGTCGTGGTAAGCGCCTTGCACTTGGCCTCCCGGCACGGGGCCGCCGCCAGGTACGTGCACCATGTTGCCGATCGCAGCGCAGGTCGCGCCGTGCAAACCGTGGCGCGGGATCGCCATCGGCGTGAGCTGCTCCCACGTATCGGTCTTCGGATCGTAGGCCTCGTTGGTGCCGAATACTTTGCCAGTAGCCTCGCCGCCGAATACGACAATCTTGCCATTAATATAGACGCATGACGGACCACTGCGCGGCGTCGGCAACGGCGCCCGGAACGTCCACGCATCGCTCTTAGGGTCATAGACAGCATTGAGCCCGGTATTGAAATCATAGGAATCCATGCGCCCGGCGATAGCGTGAATTTTTCCATCGACGACTGCAACGCCCATGTGGTCGCGCTGCCCGACGAAGGGCTGCGTGCCGGTTGAGCCACGCATGCTGGCACGGTCGGAATATTTGTTGGTCGCGGGATCGTAGACTTCGTGCCATTCGACCGAGCGCACGTCGCGGCCGCCGAGCAGATGGATCTTGCCGTTGAGCACGATCGCCGAGATAGCGCCGCGCGGACGGGAGATCGGCGCGATCGGCGCCCATTGGTCGCTCGCCGAGTCGTAGACGAAGCACTTCGAATGCGGGCAGCGGTTCTGCTCGACGAAGCCGCCGAAGGTGTAGATCCTGCTGCCGATCGAGACGCCAGCGACGTGGTTGCAGGGATGCGGGAAGGGGGCCTTGAGCGACCAGCTCTTGCTCGCCGGGTCATAAACCTGATGGAAATTCTGATCGACGCGGTGCTTGGCGTAGCCGGCGATCGAGTGAATCTTGCCCTGGCACTCGATCACGGCATGCTCGCCGGTCGGGATCGGCATGCGCGGCTGTTCGACCCAGCGGCCCGGATTGGACGCCTTTGGCGCGACGCTCGTCATGTAGCGCTGCTTTTCGACTGTCTTCGGGATGTCGGTGACGGTCTTGTCGTTCAGTCCGAGAAATAGCGGAAGCTCTTCTGCCATGATGATCCTCAAGCAACATAACTGGGGACGACGTCCCGCAATAGTTTGCGCGTGAGCTCGACGCCCTCGCGCGCGACGTCATAAGGCGAGCGCGCCCACAGCTCTGGGTTCGGTGCCTCGTAGGAGAGATACCCGGAATAGCCCTTCTCGAACAGCAGCCCGAGCATTTCGCGCCACTTCACGATGCCCTTGCCCGGCGCAAGCCGGTCGGTTGGTCGGCGGACGCCGGTGACGGGATTGGGCGACACGTCGCTGTACTGGAAGCAGTAGATCTTGTCGCCCGGCACGTTCTCGAAACCGCGGCCGCCGGCGCCAGAGCGCGTGAAGTGGTAGGCGTCAATCAGGTAGCCGCAGTTCGGCTTGTTGGCGCCTTCGATCAGCGTCGTCAGTCCGGCGAGGCTGTTGAGCACGTCATGCTGCGAGTTGAATTCGATGGCGAGCTTGAGCCCGTATTCGCCGGCAATGTCGCCGGCACGCTTCAGGTATTCGATCGCCTTTGGGATCGGGCCGTTGACCTGGCCAGGGGCGCTCATCAGCGTATCGCATTTGAGCGCGACAGCATTCTCGCAGGACTCGCGGAATACCTTGAACAGACGCTCGCTCTCGTGGCCGGTCGCGAACAGCCAGCCATATTCGACGCCGAGTACGCCGACCGGAATGCTACTCTTCTTGATGAGGTCGAGCACCTGGCCATTTGTCATTCCGGCATCGAAACAGCGCTTGAAATCGGTGCGGCGCAATTCGACGGCGTCGAAGCCGCCTTGCTTCGCCGCATCGAGCGCGGTCGCCAGCGGCGTCGTGTCGATCGTCCACATATGGAGCGCGAGGCGCCCGAACTTGCCCGTCATGATCCCTCGTATTGCAGGATGTAGAGCCCTGCATTGGTGTCGGTCATATACATAACGCCGTTGGTGTCGACATAGACGTCGCACGACTGGATCACCTTGGCCGGATTGGGCCGCTGATCCACGATCCGCTCCGGCGGCGGCGGCACGTAGTAGCCGACTTGCCGCGGTTGATAAGGATTGCGCAAGTCGTAAATGCGCAGGCCCGCATTGTGATAGGTGGCGAAGACGAGGTCCTCGGTCTGCAGCGAACTGGGCCGGTTCTCATGCAGATTGTGCGGGCCGAACTTCGCGCCCTTTTTGCAGAAGTCTTCTTCACCGGGCGTCGGCAGCGTGGCGAATGAGACCGGATTTGTCGGCTCGCGCACGTCGATCACCCAGGTATAGGCAAGCCCATTGGTGCAATTCGTCGACGTCGCCTCGTCGGCGAGCACCAGCAGCTTGCGCCCCGGCAGCGGCAACGGCGTATGCGCGCCGCCGCCGAAGGGCGGCGAATAGTTGCGGTGACTGAGCAGCTTCGGCTTTGCCGGATCGGTGAGGTCGTGGATGGTGTAACCGCCGTCGCGCCAGGCGGCGTAGCCGATATTGCCGGCGGTGATCATGTGATGCAGCGCCGTTCGCTTGCCGAAAGAGGCGGGCGGCGTTTCACCCGCGCCGCGGTTCATGCCGGGCAGCCACCATTTCCCGGCAAGCTTCATGTTCTTCGGATCGGACACATCCACGATTGCGAGGATGTGGTCGATGAAGCCGCCGAAATGCACCGAGACGTAGGCGTATCTGCCGCCCACCCACCAGATACGATGCGCGCCCAAGCCTGCGGTATTGAGGAAGCCGATCTCGCGCGGGTTCGTCGGATCCGAAATATCGAACGCGCGAACGCCGGCGGTGTAGGGCTGGTCGGTCTGCACCGAATCGGCGAGTGACTTGGCGTAATAGTCGATCTGGCTCGCATATTGCTGCATCGCCCAGATATTGGGCCCGTTCACGGCGAGCAGGATGTCGCCAGAAATCTGCAAATGATGCGAGCGCGTGTTCTTCGGCGCGGCGACATATTTCACCGTCTTCGGCTTCTTTGGGTCGCGCACATCGATGACGGAAAAGCCGTCGGCGAACATGTGGCCGACGAAGGCGTAGCTCTTATGCACGATCACCTGGACGCCATCGAGGCGGCCGCCTTGGTCGTCACGCGCGAGCAATTTGATGTTCTTTGCGGATGCGTTCATCTGGAATCTGCCCTAATGAATGAGCCGAGGCCCGGCCAGCATGATGACGGGCCGGGCCTCGTCGTTTTGCATCCGTAGTTCAGGCTTTCGCGGCCTTGTCAGCCTTCTGACTGCCCATCACGAAGCCAATGATGATCAGCGCGATGCCGATCCAGGTCAGATACGGATAGTAACCAACCTTGCCGGCTTGCTGGGCCGCAGCGACCAAGGTGTCGCAACGTACGTTGCTGTAGACGAGACACACGAACGTCGTCGAAAGCTCCTTGGCGGCTAGATAGAAATAAAGCCACCAGGCCACCGTCACGAGAAGCGTGACGAAGCCGGCAAACTTGAGCCAGAACGCGCTGTCGGCTTTCACGAATTTCTGCGTCGGTGGTGCGATCTCGTCGAGCCCAAGTTGCTTGGCCTCAGGCCCGAGCTGTGTCACGGCACCGGCCGCGATTATCAGCAGAACTGCGAGGCAAGCGAAGACGGTGGTAAGGCCATAAGTTGCCTGCACCAGCACGATTGATGGCAGGATGAAGGCAGTCGCGAGCCGACCCACGCCCGATGCCCAACCGAAGCCGGACGCGCGCGCGTTGGTTGGGAACACCTCGGACGCAAAGATTTGCATCGCGTTGCCGGCAACCTGCACGAAGAAGATCATGACGAAGCCGGCTACGATCAGTTGCGTCGGCGTGCCCGCACTGGCAAACACCATCGCCATGATGGCGGAGCCGATGAAGGCGAAGACCGAGGTCACCTTGCGGCCGAACTTGTCGAGCGAATACATCATGAAGATGCTGGCGCACGGCACCGCGAAGTTCATCGCCAGCGTGTATTGTAGCGACTTGGTGATCGAGAAGCCTTTCTCGTTCATGATGTTCGGCAGCCAGGCGCCGAGGCCGACGGCGATGCCGAAGAAAGCCGTAAAGCAGATCATGCCCGCGATCACGCGCGTCGGATACATCTTGAACACGACACCAAAAGGATCGCTCTTGGTGTTGCTGGCGGCGTCGGTTGAAAGTTTCTCCTTCGGTGCAGGTATGCCGAGGCGGCCGAGAACTTCGAGCGCCTTGTCGCCCTGGCCGTGCGTCGCGAGATAACGCGGTGACTCCGGCAACGTGAAGCGGAAGACCCAAACGATCAACGCGCCGACGCCAATGATCAGCCAGACCGAGCGCCAAGCCCATTCCGGCGAACTGGCGATGCTGCCGACCCCAAGCGCAAGCGCTGTGCCGATTGGCCACACGCACGCGCCGCCGATGAAGTGCACAATGGCGAGGATGCGTCCGCGGATGCGCTTGGGCGAATATTCGCCGGCGTAGGCGAAGGCGAGCGGCTGCTCGGCGCCGAGGCCGAGACCGGCGATGAAGCGGCAGACGACCAGCAAGCCCACGGACGGAGCGAATGCGCCGAGGATCGTAAAGATGCCGAACAGCAGCAGGTTGAACTGGTAGATGAAGCGGCGGCCGAACCGGTCGCTGAATTCGCCCTGGCCGGCTGTGCCGATAAACATTCCGAAGATCGTGGCGGCGCCGATTAGTCCAGCTTCCGGCGGGGTCGCAAACTTCGACTGCAGAATGTACGGCACCAGCGAACCGAAAATGGTGAAGTCGATGACGTCGAAGAAGTATCCTGCGGCGATGAGCGCGATCACGCGCCGATGCAGCGGCGATATTTTCGCTTCGTCGAGCGTATTGCCGACGTATGCTTCAATTGTCTGAGCCACGGCGTTCTCTCCCCTGTGCCAGTTTCTGTGGCGTTGGCTGTCGAGCAGCCTTGGCGGGAAAGATGATCCATAAATGGATTGTTGACCAGCCCATTTCCGGTGGGCCGTCGCAATGTCGTGCGATCGAAGAGGCCAATTTCGATTGGGTAAATAGGGAGAACCTGGCTGGGGGACTAGGATTCGAACCTAGATAGCCAGAGTCAGAGTCTGGAGTCCTACCGTTGGACGATCCCCCAACAGGACCGGCTCGATCTTAGCCTAACGGTCCGCTTCCGGTTTGCCGACGGCCCCTGACATGGAGCAATTCGGCTAATTTGACAAGTCTACAGGGCAAACTGCGCCGATCACTCATGTGCCCGCGGTCGTGTTGCAACCGTGACAATGGCAACGAGGCTCAAGACCGCTACCGCCAAGAAAACCAGGCGAGGACTTCCATGGTCCATGATTGCTCCAAATATCAGTGGCGAAACAATACCTCCGATATTGAAGCCCGTCGTGACGAAACCGAAAACCTTGCCGAACGAACCGGATGGGGTGACCTCGCGTACGATCATGTCGCGGGACGGCATGATTACGCCGGAGAACAAGCCGGTCACTGACATGGCTCCGATTAGCGCTAGCGTGCTGAGGTCGACTTCGGCGATCAACGTGGTGAACAGCGCCATCGCCGCAAGACCGATGGTTGCTACCATGTTGTGCCGCGTGGTGCGGCCGACGAGCAGGCCACCCATCAACACGCCGATGGCTGACAGCAGGAGATTGGCGGACAAAGCCGCATTTGCGGTAGCGACTGGAGTTCCATAAAGCGCGCCGAGCGCGACCACAGAATAATTGTAGAGTCCGCCACTTATCATGGCGAGCAACGTGAAGAAGACGAGATTTAGCAGGATCGGCGCTGACAATAACAACCGCCAACCGGCAGTATTGTCGGAACCGGAGCGTACGGAGGCAGGGTGCACTCGTACGGTGGAATGGTCGCGGATCGCAAGCAGCACTGCCGCGACTACAATGCCCAGCACTCCGGCGCCGATGAAAGCGCCCCGCCAGCCCCATTGGCTCTGCATGACGAGCAGGCTTGCAGGCGCGACGGCCGAACCGAGCATGCCGGCGAAAGTATGCACTGAGAATGCCTGTCCGATTCGATCGGACGGTACGTGCTTAGACAGCAACGCGTAGTCGGCCGGGTGATAGACCGTGTTGCCAACGCCGGCGATGGCGAACATCGCGACCATTCCCCAGAATGAATCGATAAGGCCCACGACGATAAAGGCCCCGGCACCGATCAGGAGACCTGCGAGGAGAAGCGCGCGTGCGCCCAACCTGTCGACCAGGAATCCCGCCGGTGTTTGGAAGGCCGCCGACACAATATTGAATACGGCGAATGCCAGCCCGATCTCGGTGTAGCTCACGCCGTATTCGGCGCGCACGAACGGCAAAAGTGGGGCCAGCAGAATAATGTAGTAATGCGATACGAAGTGCGCCGCACTAATCGCGCCGACCACGCGAACATAAGACGACCGGCTGGCTCCAAGGATTTCAGCCGTTTGGCTCATGCTGCGGGAACTCCGTAAGGCGGCGGACTATGCCTCGGGTGGCATTGCTAATCCAATGCATTTCCCGTGGGCGGCCCATGTCGGTATGCGGATCAAGAATGTGAAGCGGCCTGGTCCAGTTTGATTGTCGTCGTCGCCGGGCTCGTTCAATGATCTCGCTGGGAAGGCAAGCGTTCGCCTCATGAACCGGGATGGCCGGAACAAGCCCGGCCATCCCAGCTCAAGCGGACTTTTTGCGCTTGGCGTCTTGAATCGCCTGCCAAATACGCGCGGGCGACATCGGCATTTCCAGGTGGCGGATGCCGTAGTCCGACAGCGCGTGGATAACTGCATTCGCAACGGACGGTAAGCCGCCGGAGGTGCCCGCCTCGCCGCAACCCTTGGCACCCAAGGGGTTACTTTTGGTTGGTACGGGGTGGCTTACGACGTTAATCATCGGCGCGTCATGCGCGCGCGGCATTGCGTAGTCCATGAATGAGCCGGTCACTAGTTGACCATCGGAATCGTAGATTGCCTGCTCCAGCAATGCCTGCCCGAGACCCTGAACGACGCCGCCCTGAATCTGGCCCTCGACCAGAAGCGGGTTGACGATAGTGCCGAGATCGTTGACGGCGGAATAACGTACAACTTGCGTAGCACCCGTTTGAGGATCGACCTCGACCTCGGCGATATGGCAACCGTTCGGAAAAGCGGAGGGGACGGGATCCTTCACGACGTGGTCGACGTCGAGCGAATTCGGCGCTCCGTCCGGCAGCTTGAGGCCACCACGCAATCGCGCGGCCAGGTCGAGTAAACCGATCGAACGATCGGTACCGGCGATGATGAAATTCCCTGCCTTGAACTCGATATCGCTCACTGACGCTTCCAGAATATGCGACGCGATCTGCTTGCCACGCTCGACAACGATTGCCGCTGACTCCGTCAGCGCCGCGCCAACAAACATCACCGAACGTGAACCGCCGCTCCCGCCACCGAACACCATGCGGTCGCTATCGCCTTCGACCATTCGGATACGATCGAACGGAACGCCGAGTAGATCGCTCAAAATCTGCGCATATGCTGTCGCGTGACCCATCCCGAAGTCGAGCGTGCCGGTGATGATGGTCACCGTGCCGTCGGCTTCAAAATGGATCGCGCCCAGTTCCTTGCCCGGGGCTGCTGTTACTTCGAGGTAGCAGCCGATGCCAAATCCCCGCAACAGGCCGCGCTTCTTGCTTTCACGCCTGCGCTTCCTAAAACCAGCATGATCGGCCAGTTCGAGCGCCCGTTTGAGCACGCCGAGAAAATCACCGCAGTCATAAGTCATATTTGAGGCGGCTTTGAAGGGCAGGTCACTCTTGCGGATCATATTGCGCTTGCGCAAGTCAATGCGGTCGATGCCGAGTTCGCTGGCAGCGAGGTCAAGCGCGCGCTCGACATAGTAATTGCCCTCGGGCCGGCCTGCGCCACGATAGGCTGACACAAAGTTTGTATTGGTGAAGACACATTTGGTCGCCACTTCGATCAGTGGCGTACGATATACGCTGGCGATGTTCTTGACCTGATTTCCGGTCGGCAACAGCGGGCCAAACTGGGCGAGGTAGCCGCCCATGTCGCCATAGCCGGTGAGACGCATTGCGATGATCTGCGCATTCTCGTCGAATGCGATTTCCATCACCATATCCTGCGCACGGCCGTGATGATCGGAAACGAAACTGCCGGAGCGCTCATCGGTCCATTTCACTGGGCGCTTCAACATACGGGCGGCGTGCAGGATGCAGACGTATTCCGGATAGACCGCAGCCTTCATGCCGAACGAGCCGCCGACTTGGCCGGTCACCACGCGCACCTTGTCGGCGGGTGCGCTCAGGATGTCCATCAACGAAGTTTTCATGCCATGGACGCCTTGGCTCGTGGAATAAAGCGTCCACTTGCTCGTTGCTGCGTCGTATTCCCCGATCGCCGCACGCGGTTCCATGGCGTTGACCACCATGCGCTGATTGGACGTTTCTAGTCGCGTAATGTGTGTGGCTTTGGAGAATGCCTCGGCGACTTTGACGGCATCACCATAGTGATAGTCGAGTGCGATATTGTTCGGAACAGCATCGAACACGAGAGGTGCGCCAGATTTAACCGCGTCCGCGGGCTTGAGTACCACCGGGAGTGCTTCGACATCGATCGTCACCGCCTCTGCCGCGTCCTTGGCCTGCGCAACAGTTTCTGCGATCACGCAGGCGACTGGGTCGCCGACGAAGCGAACCTTGTCGCCTGTGAGTGCCAGTCGCGGCGTGTAACGGATTGGCGATCCGTCGCGGTTCTTCAGTGGCAAATTGCACTTGAGCGGCCCGTAGGTCGACAAGTCGGCCGCGGTGTAGACTGCCAGCACACCAGGCATCGCTTTGGCAGCGGCGGTGCTGACCGATCGGATGATGCCATGGGCATCACGGCTTCGAACCATCACGGCATAGGCTTGGCCGGGCCGGCTGACATCGTCCGTGTAGCAGCCTTCGCCGCGCACCAATTTAGGATCTTCGCTGCGGCGCACCGGTTGACCGACGCCGAATTTGGTCAGCGATAGTGCGGTTTCAGAAATGCGGTCATCCATGTGGGGGCTTTCGTTGGCGTTTTGTCAATTAAAGCAGGCGGCATGCTTCGACAAGAATAGCTTTCGGGACGGAGGGTTGCGTGACGCGTAGACGCTGATACACTTTTCGTGATCGAGAAAACATGGCCACAACCGCGACGCGCCGGGCATGGCGGCTTGCGGGGACGGTAGGAAGGTTTTGACAGCATGAGTGGCGAGGCCGGGGACATCCCAGGCCTCGACCCCGCTATCAACCGGGCGCCGCTGCCGCGGTCCAGGTGGGGTCGGCGGTCGCCTGAACGGTCTGATGTCGGCTTCGGCGGCGACCGGGGCGGTGCGACGTATGCGGCACTCGATCTTGGAACCAACAATTGTCGGCTGCTGGTAGCGCGCCCGTCCGGTGAGGGCTTCCGCGTCGTCGATGCATTTTCGCGCATCGTGCGGCTCGGAGAGGGGGTGTCATCGTCGGGGCGCTTGAGTGAAGCCGCCATTGCCCGTGCGATAGCTGCCTTGGCTATTTGCCGCAACAAGATGAGGAACAAGGGCGTAACCCGCGCCCGCCTGATCGCAACCGAAGCCTGTCGGGCGGCGGAGAACGGTGTGCAGTTCCTTGCGCGTGTCGCGGATGAACTAGGCCTTATGCTCGAGGTGATCGACCGCGAGACGGAAGCGCGGCTCGCCGCGACTGGTTGCACGCCGTTGATCGATCCGCAGGCCGACGGCACGATTCTGTTCGATATTGGCGGTG
>DASWAK010000366.1:0-6017 GCA_036391175.1 Pseudolabrys sp. | reverse complement strand
GAACACCGGAAATAGCCCGCATTCTACGGCGAGCCGCGCGAGCCGAATCGTATCGTACGAGGCCGAGCCCCAGCCAAGCGGGCAGGGCACGTGGATCTGCAGATAGCGCGCGCCGTGAATGCCCATCGCCTTTACAACCTTGCGCTCGAGGTCGTGCAGGTCGGCGACCGTGGCGGTGGCAACGTAGGGGATGCCGTGGGCGACGGCTATCTTTGGTAGGCTTTTTCCGGTACCGAAAGTGTTTCCCGGCTCCGGTCCCATTGCGGGCGTTGTTGCTGTGCGCGCCGCAGGCGGCGTCGCCGACGAGCGCTGCACGCCGGTATTCATGTAGCCTTCGTTATCGTAACAAATATAGAGCACGTCGTCGTTGCGCTCGAACATGCCCGACAGACAACCGAATCCGATGTCAGTGGTACCGCCGTCGCCGCCTTGAGCGACCACCCGCACCTCAGGTCGTCTTTTTGCGCGCATAGCGGCGGCAACTCCCGTCGCAACCGCGGCGGCATTACCGAATAGCGAATGTAGCCACGGAATCTGCCACGAAGTTTCCGGATAAGGTGTCGTGAACACTTCCAGACAACCGGTGGCGTTGACTGCGATCAGATTGCCGCCAGCCGCCCGCAACGCGGTGTCGAGCGCATAGCGCGCGCCGAGCGCCTCGCCACATCCCTGACAGGCGCGATGCCCGCAGGTCAAAGCATTGGAGCGGTCGATCGAGGCCTGAACCGAGCGGTTGGCTTCTGACACAAGGCGATTGCCAACCGTGAAGGTCCCCTTCTGATAAAAGCGCAGCTTCTGGGTCGCTGGCGAGGTGTTGATGTCGTCCATCTGGCGCTTCCTTATTCCGCGGCCGACACCTGCGCGCCGCCACTAAGGCGTCGTAAGATGTTTTCCGCCGTTGGTCCGGAGCGGCGGACCTTGCGGACATAGTGCAGTTCCTTGGCGACCACCTCCTCGTTGAGGTCGAGGAAGTGCGTGTTTTCCCAGGGCTGCACCAGCGCGCGGCGGAACAACCGATGCAGAGCCGGACGCGTGATCGGTCGCCCGCCGAGACCCGCCACCGACGAGTGTACATGCGGTGCACCGGCAACATTGCGCAGCGCCAGATCGACGTGCAGCGCGAGTTGGCCGCCCATGCCGACGGCCAGACTTTTCTCCACCACAACGACGTGTTTGCGTCCGACCAGCACTTTGCGCAATTGCTCGACCGGGAACGGGCGGAACGCCACCAGCGTGACGAGACCAATTCGAAACCCATCCGCGCGCATCTCGTCGATCGTGTCCTTGATGGTGCCGTTGACCGAACCCATGGCGATGACCAGCATTTCGGCGTCATCAGCCTTATAGGTGCGCAGCAAGCCGCCGGAGTCACGGCCGAACTGGGTCTTAAATTCTCCGGCCAGTTCGGTGATCAGCCGTAAGGCCAGCGTCTGCTTATAGTGTTGGAGGAAGCGAACTTCTGTGAATGCATCAGGTCCGACCATCGCGCCGATTGAAATCGGGTCTGCCGGATCGAGCACCTGCACCGGCTCATAAGCAGGCAGATAGGCATCGACCTCGGCCTGTTCCGGCAGGTCGACGCGCTCAACCGCGTGTGTAAGAATGAATCCGTCGACGCATACCATTACCGGCATCGACAATTCTTCGGCCAGGCGGAAGGCTTGGATATGCAGGTCGGCGGCTTCCTGGTTGGTTTCCGCAAACAGCTGCATCCAACCGGCGTCGCTCATCGACATTGCGTCAGAATGATCGTTCCAGATATTGATCGGCGCTCCAATCGCCCGGTTACCGATCGTCATCACGATCGGCAGGCCGAGACCAGAGGCGTTGTAGACGGCCTCCGCCATGTAAAGTAGGCCTTGGCTTGCGGTGGCTGTATAGGCGCGCGCGCCGGCCGCGGAAGCACCGATCGCGACCGACAGCGCGGCAAATTCGGATTCGACATTGATGAACTCGCACTTGTTGAGTTCGCCGGACCGCACCATCTCACCGAGGCCCTCGACGATGTGGGTCTGCGGCGTGATCGGATAAGCGCAAATCACCTCGGGCCGACATAGCCTAATGGCCTCGGCCATCGCCCTTGAACCTTCAATTTGTTTGAGCATGGCGATGAACCTTCAAGTGACCACGTGAGCGTTAGCCACCGCGTTATGAGCCACGGTGGCGGCAATGATATTTGCTTCCGCGATTTTTGCGGGGAATGCCTCGCGGATCGCCGCTGCGACCGATTTCAAATTGACGATGCCGGTGAGAGCGGCAAATGCGCCAAGCAGCGCTGCATTGGGAAGCGGGCGTCCGACATGCTTGAGTGCGAGCTCTGATGCCGGCACGGTAAGGACTTGCCCGTCAGGAAGTTGCTTAGCAATCGCATCGAGGTGGAGATCGCTCACGTTGCGATTGCTGTTGACCAGCAGATAGCCGGTCGGTTTCAGGCCCTGGCAGACGTCGACCGCCTTGAATAGCGTCGGGTCCTGCACGATCAAGGCATCGGGTTCGAGAATCGGTTCCCGAAGCCGGATTTCCTTATCGTCGATACGGCAGAACGATACCACTGGCGCGCCGGTGCGCTCGGAGCCGAAGCTGGGAAAGGCTTGCGCGTGTCGTTGTTCTAAAAATGCAGCAACCGAGAGAAGCTCCGCCGCTGTCACCACACCCTGCCCACCGCGACCGTGAAAGCGCACCTGAAACATGATGGTTTCCTAGCTTAGGATTACCAATTGGCAGGCTGCCAGGACTGACCAGTCGCCGCATAAAACATAGCAACAATCGATATGAACCGATTGAGATAGGTCAATAGAACGACGGCCTAATCGCCATATATTTTTAGCGTATTTCGATCATCACTCGCGCTCCTGGCATACGAGCGGTGGAACTCGTTGCACGCTAAGGCACGATTCGCTCTTCACGAAAGCGGCGGAGCAGGCGCACAAACATCGCCTCGCTATCGACCACATCGTGGAAGCCGTAAAGCCGAGACTTGGTTACGTCCGACATTACGTCCCAGTCAACGCCAAAGACATAATCCGCAAATGGCCAAGCGACGAGATCCGTGTAGGGGATGCGCTTGAGCTTGTACTTGGTGGTAATTTGCTCCCAGAGTGGACCCTTGTCGGCCATATGCTGCGTGAGGCAAATTGTTTGCGGATCTGCAACGGACATTTCAAAGACCGCTGCGATCTTGGGCCAAAGGTTCCGCCATCGGAAATAGTCGCCATTCGTAATGTTGAAGGCTTGTTTTGCACAGCGCTGATCCGTCGCTGCCCACAACACTGCATTTGCGAAATGCATTGACTCAGTCACCTGGTAGATCGTGTCGTAGGCACCAGGCTTGCCCGGAAAACGCAGGGGCAATCCGAGTTCTTTCGATATCGCAGCGTAAACCGCGATTGCCGGAAGGATGCTCATTGATGAGCCTGGTGAAAAGCCACAGAGGGTCTGGGGGCGGAGCTCCACCCAATCCCACCCCTTTCCTCGCTGGTAAGCCGTGAGCCAGTCAATCTGATCGAAGTAATAATTGGGCGGCATGTGGCGCTGATCGGGTTCGCGCATCGGCGTCTTCAGGGGCCCGAGGTGCACGCCGTAGTATTTGGTACCAGTGACAAGCACGACTCGTTTTAGATGAGGCGTGGCGCGATTTATGGCGGTGACCGAGTTCACCAACATCTCGCGATTTGGACCTATATTAGAAGCGAAGTTCGACGCGCTTCCGGGCATCGCTTGGAATGCCGCATAGAAGACGTGTGTTACGTCCGTCAGCTCAGCGAGCTTGCGTTTCGTATCTTCGGCGTCAAGTAGGTCGACTGCGATATGCCGGTAGCGTGGCCCGTCCGTCGTCTTTCGTCGCGACAGACCCACTACTTTCCAATCGGGCTCCTCGACGAGCCTCTCAACGATGTAGCGCCCAATGACACCGAGCGCACCGACGACGATCGCCTTATTCTCCACGCTTTGCCTTACTGATAGTCGGTTCTGTTTGCGCCTGAATTCACCTCGTGTTGGCCCGACTGCGAGGGCGGGTTCCTAACGACCTGTGTTTTGAATCAGCTCCCATCGAGCGAATGCAGTCTCGACCGCCAGAAAATATTGATGTTCAGAATACTTGGGATGCTTTTTGACGGCAGCGCGAGCCCTCGCAAGCCGTCCCCGCCGAGCGGGCCCAACCGAATTCTCCGCCAGAACCTCGGTCAGAGCTTCGGTGAACTCTTGATAAAGTGCTGAAATGTCCGCAGCAGTGGCCATATTTCCATTGCCTTTTTTCAGGCTCAAGGCAACAGATCATATCGCTTAGAGGGCCGGATTTAAACCACACGACGCGTGAGTGCGTGTAACCTTGTTGCCGGCGAACCCCGGCTGGAAAATCCCGCAATCGTTTCGCGATACGAGCCGAGATAAACCGCGTTGATATTTGCCGGCCGTTACGGGCGTGCGGATGCGAATTCCTATAATTTATGCCTGACGATGAGGTTTTTCCTCCGGCGGCCTTATGTGACGGAACGAAAACAGCTGGGCGATGTCAGCACCGTCTTATGGTCTCTACGTCCCGATACGACCATGTTTTAATTAGGCCAGCCCATTTCTTGCTGCCAGCGTTTAATCACGCCGATCGGAAATTCATGTACTGGGACACCCGTCCGCCGGCAGGCTTCCGGCCACATATCAAGCAGGGCCTGATCTCGACTAAGTAATTCGGTTTCGGAGATTTCGGCGCTTTCCGAACTCGGCCATGTTTCCTCAGCCATTTTCAGTAGCTCTATCAGCGGAGCAATGTCTCTTTCGTGCCTCATAAAATCGGCGGATTGTTGCGATGCGTCCGAGAACATCACGCCTATTTCTGTATCGGTCCTCCAAATGGAACGACTGGGCTTCCGCCGTCCATCGATAATGACTTCGAACTCATGAGGAATACCGTATGTTGTTGAAAGGCGAAGGCGGACGCCTTGAGCCGAGAGGTCGAGCGCGTTGCATTTGAGCTTTGGTGCCTTCTCACTGAGAACAATCTGCGCAGGTCTGAACACGCGCTTACGAAAAAACCTTCTTTGTTCTGCGAGTGCAGTCATGGCGTCCTGCCTCATAAAAAACTTCCGAGAATTGAACTCAAATAAAAGATGAAACTAGGGAATGTCTTAAGCTGTGTCGCTAAAGCTACGGCTTCGCTTAAAGAGGCCGTTAATCAGGATGTTTCTACTTTTCGTCTCTCCTGATGCTTGCATGAAATTTTCTGCCAAAACTCGAAGGGCCAAGCCCTTCTGATCCGACGCACATACGCAGAAATTATCGAAAACCGGAACTGTTTCGGTAATCAGAATTTAAATCTATGGGGTCCATTCCTGGCCTGCCATACCGAATTCGGCTGTATGAGGACGCCCTGATGAAATCCTCAGTTGTCAAACGTTCCATCGCCATTGATGGACACAAGACCAGCGTTAGCCTTGAAGATGCCTTCTGGAGTGACCTGAAGGAAATTGCGCATGCTCAACGAGCGACGCTGTCAGGGTTGGTCGCAAAGATCGACGAGACGCGTCAACACGGTAATCTATCCTCGGCGATCCGCCTGTTCGTACTCGAACACTTCCGGACGCATGGGCATAAGTAATGAGGTTTGCAGACCACATGATCCCGGCGAGTGCCGGCGTAGAAGGCCGGCTACCTAGGGCGACATAAAGCGGCCATGCCAAACACACCCGCATTGTCCGCTATTGGCGTAATAGCGGACAAGTACGAACGTCGGCCAGCTAGGTCACGATCCAAAGCGGACACCTGATACGGCGTCTTGGGCGGTCGATACTGCAGTCCATACAAGTAGGGCTGCAGCAACGCTCGATGCATGTCATAGGTAATATAGTCGAAGTTATCGCCCGCTGTGATGGGCAAGCTCAGCGTCGCTGAGCTCCCAGTCTTGCCGTAGTTCCAACACCGCTAACAGCACGACAGCGATGCCGAGGACGAAATGCCAATAGCGGAGCGTGCCAGCATCGGCGTAACCAAAAATGAATGGCGACGCGATCAGCCACAAACCG
>DASWAK010000365.1:0-3105 GCA_036391175.1 Pseudolabrys sp. | reverse complement strand
ATCGTCGATCACGCGCTCCGTTCGGGATTCGGGCGCACCGTTGACATGATGCAGATGAGGCTTCGGGTCGTTTGCTGACGTTGAGAGGCATGCCCCAGGCCGCGGACGCATCTCTCGATGACCGTGGCTAGACCCGCCCCGCTGCTTCCCTTGCCGCGCGGGCTGCCGCCCTTCTCTTCTCGATCTCGCCGGAGCGGGTCAGTTCGCGGCGTTCCTCCAGCCCCCGGTGCAGCTCCGCCAGGACGCGCGCCGCGTACTCGTCTCTCCGGATCGCCGCCCAGTAGGCGGCCACGTTGGCGTTCGCGGCGATCGGGTCGGCGAGACCCCTGATCGCCAGCACGATCTCCAGATAGAAGAGCGCCGGCACGAGCGCGCAGTCTGCCAGGGTGACGCGGCCCAGGCATGCGAAGCCGTCGCGGCCGATCATCCGGTCCAGCGCCTTGGTGCTGCTCGCCAGCTGGCCGCGCAGCAGCGCGACGATGCCTTCGTTGCCGGTGGTGACGGGGGTCTGGGCGGCGAGGACCGGGACCTGACCCGCGAGCATGAACGTGTTGTTCATCAGATAAATGTCGCCGATGCGGGCCAGGGTGCGAATGTGGGCGCTCTCGCGCGGCGTTGCGCCCAGCAGCGAAGGCTCGGGATAGACCTCCTCGAGATACTCCGCGATCACGGCCGACTCCGGTATCGCCTCGCCGTCGATCTCCAGGAACGGGATGCGGCCGATCGGATGGTCCTGGTAGAACTTCGGCGTGAAGTAAGTCGGCGGCTGCTCGATCGCGATGTCGGTGAGACCCTTGGCGTAGATCTGCATCCGTACTCGCGCCGAGTAGGGACTGATATCCCAGGAATAGAGCTTCATCGTCATTTCAGGACAAGTTCGCGAATATATTCCCTACGCGTGACTTTTCTGTATTCATTCCGGCCAACCCTGGCCTTGTTCTGACACTCGGTGCTACAGATCACTTTCCTGGCCACTGCTTCTTCTTCGACGCCCCTATCTAGCGCCGCCATGTTCTTATAAGTAATCCACAGAATGACATCGGGGTGATCCGGCGATGGTGGAGTGGAACTGAAGACCTTGTAATCGATGATGATCCCTGCTTTCTTCGTGGCTTCCATGGTCGGCTTCCACGTCGAATTCAGCCAATCGATGTAGTCCTCAAAGTGCCCGTACTCGACTGCTATTTCTTGAACGAGAGTGACCGGGCCGTCCGCATAATGGCGCTCGTCCTGGGTGCTTTGGGCCCGCGCATCAAACGAAAGTACGGAAACCGCAACACACATGGATAAAATGATCCTGGTCATTTTGTCTTCCCGTGTTGTGATCCTCAAGCCTTGACGACGAGGTCGATCTCAACGCAGGCCCCGAGGGGCAGCGCGGCCACCGCGATCGTCGTGCGGGCGGGAAAGGGCTGACTGAAATGCTTTGCGTAGATGCCGTTCATCGCGACGAAGTCATTCATGTTCGCGAGATACACGCCGGCGCGCACGACATCATCGAAACTCCTGCCGGCCGCCTCCAAGACCGCCGATAGATTCCGGAAGACCCGCTCGGTCTCGGCCGCAATACCTCCCGCCACGAGCTTGCCCGTCGTCGGGTCTTGACCGACCTGACCGCTGAAGTAGATGAAACCACCGGCTTCGGTCGCCTGGGAAAACGGGCCGACCGGCGGCGTAAGTTCGGGCGAGGTAATTGCAGTCCGCCGAACTTGGATCGCAGTAGTCATGCAGATCTCCTCGAGACATGAATTGCCTGGAATTCTGATGCAGGAAAATAAATTCCACAAATTCATTATTATCACGATAATAATGCCAGTGCCGCACGATGCTGTTGTTCATCGGGAGAACGCTTAGGAGGCCCCCTTGCTCGAAGATTTGCGCGCCCTCGTAGAATTTGCCGATGCCGGGTCCATCGCCGGTGCAGCCGGTCGTCTATTCCGGACGCCCTCTGCGATTACCCGGCAAGTGCAAAGGCTGGAGGCTGCATTGGGTGCCGAATTGCTCGACCGCTCGGTAAAGCCGCCGCGCCTGAACTCGCTGGGCTCCAGGGTGCTCGAACAGGCGCGAGATCTGCTGCAGCGGACGGAGGCTCTGAAATCTCTTACGTCGAGCGGCGCTGAACCCCACGGCCTCTTGCGCATAGGGATCTCGTATGCCCTGGCCGAGGGGGCGCTTATCGAACCTATTCGGGCGCTGACCGAGAAATACCCCAAGGTCCGAGTGCAGTTGTCGAGCGAACAATTGATTCAGCGGCTGCTCGCGGGTGAACTCGACGTTGCCGCCGTGCCTTTGCCCGAAGGTAAAACCGCGCCTCCACCGCTCCTGACGAATATCATCGCCAGCGACCGCATGGAGATCGTTCAAGGCGCCGCAGGCAACGTTGACGGTGATTGGAAAAGTCTGGGCCGGGCGCCCTGGGTGCTCAATCCGCCCGGGTGCTTTCTTCGGGCGAGCCTCATCGATCGGATGGAGCGTGCCGGCTTCACCCCCATGATTGCGGCTGAAGTCAACAACATCCAAATGCAGCTGGCGTTCGTTCAGGCCGGTCATGGTGTCGGGCTGCTACCCGCTCGCTTCATTGCCAGGAATCGTTCCATCGATCGCGTGAAAATATTGCGTCCCCCATCGTTTGACCTGCGCCGACCCGTCGCGATAGTCCGGGTTGGACAACTCGGCGCCTTGGGGAAGGCCGTCGACCTGTTGGAACACGGGCTTCGGCAATTGTTTGAGGCAGCCGACACCGCGAAGCCCGTGACGAAGCACCGAAGAGGTGTGCCCGTGAATCGGCGGGCGGCGCGACCGCCCAAGTAGTCGCCGGACATCGCTTGATCCAGCGTAAGCGTCCCCACCGCTTGGCACGGAACTATTGCATTACAGTCCCGAGTTCGTCAGCCGCGCAATTCTCAAATGGCTCGTCGGTTCCGGGATTCACACCGCGCACATTGATCCTGGCAAACCCTGGCAGAACGGCACCGACGAGAGCTTCAACGGCAAGTTCCGCGACGAATGCCTGAGCCTCGAATGGTTCCGCAGCCGCCGGACGGAGTGATTCAGTAACAGCTCAACGCGAAGTGGCCGGTCAGCGACTGTCGCAGAACGACCCAC
>DASWAK010000364.1:0-1539 GCA_036391175.1 Pseudolabrys sp. | reverse complement strand
CACGCCATCATAGATGCGGCGCTTAGGTGAATTGAGCCAGGCTCGCGCGATCGAGAATTTAATCTGTTTCTCGATGGGCTCGCCCTGGTCATCAGTCAAATGGACGATACGCACACCGAATTTATTGCAGAGCTGTTGCTTGAATTCAGCCACGCTCCAGAATTGCGGCACGCGCACATTCGGGTCGAGCGCAGATGGGCCCCACCAGAGCACGCGCGGCTTGCCGGCCAGGTTCACGAAACGGAACAGCTTGCTAATATTGTGCTCGTCGACGTCGTTGAGCCGCATGACAGGCGGCAGCTTGTCGAGCTTCTTGGCAGGCTGCTTTGATGGTGACGGAGCTGCCGCGTCCCCATCATCGTCGCCGCCCTCGTCGATGAGATCGAATTCAGCCTCGGCGGGTACCGCTGCAGCGTGCGGATTCTGCTTATAGCGCTGCGCGCTGTCGACAACGTGTTTGATCTCGCTGTCAGGCAGGGGGTCGGGCTGCATCTCATTCCAATCGAGCAGCATTTCCTCGGCCAGCTCACGCGATATGCCCAGGTCGTTTAATTTGCAGGCGTGCTGGTAGGCGGTGTTGTTGCGCTCGCCGGCCTTGCCTTGTTCGGCATTCGCCAGGAAGGATCGAGCGGACTTAATCGCAGCATTGGTGTCGAGCGTGACATCGAGCGCTGGCTTTGTGCCGGCCGCCGCGGCGGACTTTATCGCTGTCGACACTGCAGGCAGACCAAAGCGCACGGCGTCGAGCCGATAGCGGTCGCCAAGGTTATAGACAGCAGCAATGCGCACGCGGAACGGCTTATCCTTTTGGTGATCGAAGCCGGCCAGGCGCAGCACGCGCGAGGCGTCGCATACTTTTGGATCAGAGCCATAGTAGGCGGCCAGGCGC
Organism: Pseudolabrys sp.; assembly: GCA_036391175.1. Taxonomy (GTDB): domain Bacteria; phylum Pseudomonadota; class Alphaproteobacteria; order Rhizobiales; family Xanthobacteraceae; genus Pseudolabrys. Next base: position 650 of record DASWAK010000364.1, on the reverse strand, counting down.
TTTTGCGTATCCTCCCACAGCGCGACATCGGTGCCAGGGACGAGCAACCAGTAAGCGTGATGTTTGCCAGGGCTCGACTCGACTACCAGGTCCGGCGGCTGGTGCCATTTATCCGGCAACGGAGTCCCGTCGAGATCGATAAAGCTCGCGAGGTACAGCGTGATATTCTGCCGGCGCCGACCTGAGCCATCGGTCTGATTGATTACGATGTAAATGCCGCACCCTCGCTTGGTAGCGGAGAGCAGCCAGCCGCGTATGAGCTTGCTGGAGAGGCGCCCGTGGCGGTGCGCACCTTGGCCGCCTTTGCCCTTATCGTTGAATACCTGAAAGCACACCACCGGGTCACGTTCGCCCGTGAGCAGCTCCAGGTGGCGCACAGCTTCGCGCCAGTTCGGTAAGTTTAGTCCCCTATTGCTCATGTCACCACCTGGCCTCGACGCCGACCGCAGCGTCGGCGGAAGGATTGAAGCCGGTGATTTGCCTTCCAATCAGCAAGCCAAGCTTGAATTTCATCGCGATCGTAAAGCCGCGTCTTGCCAATAACAAACTTCGGATTCGGAAATCCTTTCGTTTCTGCCCAATGAAAAACTGTTGGCATTGAACGACCCATTTTTGGCTGTAGCTCCTTCAGAAGCACCAGCTTCTTGATG
>DASWAK010000363.1:0-2541 GCA_036391175.1 Pseudolabrys sp. | reverse complement strand
GTCGGTTGTTTTCCTCATGACGAAGCGTGTTCATCATCCAATTGCTTTCTGTCCCGACCACGGTGTATTTCCAGCGAAAGCGGTGGCTTTGGCGACCGGCGCCTCCATTCGTTTTGAAAACTGTGGCACAAATTGTCCGAGCCCGAATTGTAACAGAACCTGCGAAATCATCTCCGGCTTATCAATAACATAAGTATTCGCAGTTTTACTCTGACTGGCGCGCCACTCTCTCTTGACGAAGACGTTGCAATGAAACGACTGCCCATGATCTTCTCGCTGCTCGCCGGGCTGACTGTGGCCGGTCACACTGCGCGCGCGCAGGATCCGGTTCTTCACGGTCGAGCGCTGCTCGCGGAATTCTGCGGACGCTGCCATGCGATCCGAAGCGTCGGCAAAAGTAGACATCCTGGTGCCCCGCCGTTTCGAACGCTCGGCCGAAGTTTCGATCTCGATCAGTTCCCACGCCTGCTCGAGCGCGGCATCTCCGCAGGCCATCCTGACATGCCGGAGATCAAGTTCAGCGTCGACGACGCGAACGCCGTGGTCGCTTATTTACGCACGATCCAGCAATAAGCTTCGTAATCGCTTTAGCGGTCAATGGTGATTTCATCGCTGCGGGCACGAGAGACACAAATCATGATGGTGTCTTTGCGTTCGTGCTCGGCCAGCACAAGGTCGCGGTGATCGGCCTCGCCCGCCAATAATTTAGTCCGGCAGGTACCGCAGGTGCCGGTTTCGCAGGAGCTCGGGACTTCGAGCCCATGCTCGCGCAGGGCTTCGAGGATCGTCTTGCTGGTGGGGACATCGAGAACGGCGCCGGAACGCGCGAGCCGTACCTTGAATGGCTTGTCACCGGCTTTGTGCGTCTCCGCCTCGCTGAACGCCTCGAAATGCACGGCGGTGGACGACCAGTGGTCCGTCATGGCGCGCACTGCCTCCATCAACGGTCGCGGCCCGCAGCAGTAGAGGTGCTCACGGTTTTTCCGCTCGGCGAGAATCGGACGCAGATCGAGCGCGCGTGCTGCGTCTCCCTGGTCGTAATGGATCGTGACCAGATTCTTGAATTGCGGCGCGCTCAGCTCGTCGCGGAATGCAGTCGTTTCCGGCGAGCGCGAGCAGTAGAACAGGCGAAAGCGTTTGCCCTCGGCCACTACCTGCCTGATCATCGCCATGATCGGTGTCACGCCGATGCCGCCGGCAATGAACAGAAAATCTTGCGCGCGCGGCGGCAGCCCAAAATCGTTCACCGGTGCGGTCACCATCAGCTCGTCGCCGGCTTTCACGTGGTCGATCAGGTTGCACGATCCGCCGCGCCCGTTTTTTTCGCGCTTGACCGCAATCTGGTAGCGATCGCGCTTGGCCGGATCGTTGCACAGCGAATATTTGCGCAATAAGCCGTTCGGCACCCGGACAGTGATATGCGCGCCTGCGGTAAATTCCGGCAATGGCTTGCCGGCCGGATCGCTAAATTCAAGCAGATGGATGCCGTCGGCGATCTGTTCGTGGCGCGTCACACGCAACGGCATCGTCAGCGGTGGGTCGATGGCGGCCATCGTGTCTCCGAAGTGCGGGCGAAACACAACAAGTGGCGATTTTTTCGCGCAAGGGCAAGGGATAACCTCGCGTCAGCACGCGCCGGTGCTCACGCGCTCGATGGGACGGGTGGTTACGGTTAGCGGGCCGGTTCGGCCGTGAGCGCACCATAGGCGTCGGTAAGGCCCGCGCCGAACATGACGATTAAGTATCCTCTTCCCATGCGCTGGAATTTGTTATGGTTGGTATCGACAAGCTGTCGGGCGAGTATCAAGAAGGATTATTCGGAATATTTCGGAATCTAGCGTGCTGCTCGAAGGATTCACCCGCACCGAGATCAAGACCAGCGGCGCCCGCATCGTCACCGTTACCGGGGGTCATGGGCCGCCAGTGCTGCTGATGCATGGCAATCCATTTACGCATTTGAACTGGCATAAGGTGGCGCCCACGCTGGCGCGTGAGTTTACGGTCGTGGCCACAGACCTACGCGGCTATGGCGATTCCGAAAAGCCCCCGGGCGGTGATGATCATTCGGGCTATTCGTTTCGCGCGATGGCGCAGGACCAGGTCGAGGTGATGGCAGCGCTCGGCTTCGACACGTTTTATGCTGCCGGCCATGATCGCGGCGCCCGTGTTCTACATCGCATGTGTCTCGATCATCCAAAAAAAGTGACGCGGGCAGCGATCCTCGACATCATCCCGCAGCATCACCTTCTCAACCACGTGACGCGGCAATGGGGCACGTTCTCCTGGCACTGGTTCTTTAATATCCAGCCTTACGATTTGCCCGAAAGGATGATGGGTGCCGATCCGGACTGGTTCATCGAGAAGAAGCTTGCAAAAACCAAGCAAGGATTGAGCTTCTTCGATCAGGAAGCGCTTGCTGAATACAAGCGCTGCTTTCGCAACCCCGAAACCATTCACGCGATCTGCGAGGACTATCGCGCTACCTTCGGCGTCGATCTGGAATTGGACACCAGGGATTTCGAGGCCGGCTGCAAGATTGAA
>DASWAK010000362.1:0-3948 GCA_036391175.1 Pseudolabrys sp. | reverse complement strand
GCCGAGCCAGACGCCGTGGCAGGAAATCCAGCGTGGCATGGTCGATCAACTGGCGGACGGCATGGTACTCAAGCCGGCGGTGAAATATCAGCGCGTCGCGCAAAAGAATGTGCCGCGAGACAACCACTGAAAGAGAGCCATCCCGTGAGCAACAGGCTGAAAGGAAAACTGGCGCTCGTCACTGCCGCCGGTCAAGGCATTGGCCGAGCCATTGCTGAGGCGTTCATCGCGGAAGGCGCCAAGGTGATAGCGACCGATATCGCGATCGACAAGCTCAAGGGGCTGACAGCTGCGAAGTGCGCGAAGCTCGATGTGCTATCGACCAAGGCGGTCGAAGCCTTTGCTAAGACAATAACCAAGGAGTTCGGCGCACTCGACGTGCTGGCCAATGTGGCGGGTTATGTGCACCAGGGCACCGTACTCGAATGCGCGGAGAGGGATTGGGATTTTTCCTTCGACCTCAATGTCAAGTCCATGCACCGCACCATCAAGGCGTTCCTGCCTGCCATGCTGAAAAACGGCGGTGGCTCGATCATCAATATGTCGTCGGGCGTTTCCTCCATCAAAGGCCTGCCCAACCGCTACGCCTATGGTGCGACCAAGGCAGCTGTCATCGGTCTGACCAAGGCGGTCGCCGCGGATTTCATTACCAAAGGCATCCGCTGCAACGCCATTTGCCCCGGCACCATTGTGTCGCCGTCTTTTGAGGAACGCGTACAGGCGGTTGCGAAAAAAACCGGTCGCCCACTCAAGCAGGTGCGCAAAAACTTCATCGCGCGCCAGCCAATGGCACGACTTGGCACTGCCGAAGAAGTGGCCGCGCTTGCCGTTTTCCTGGCCTCTGATGAATCAAGCTACATTACGGGCCAACCGCACCTCGTCGATGGCGGCATGGCGCTTTAGCGGTCGGCCGGCCCACCGCTATTGCCTTCGCCCAACAAGCCGCAAAGTCGGGCTTGCTTTTCGCCAGACGAAAGTCCGATGATTTGCTCTGCACGGGTGTTCCAATAGCGGGCATCCGTGCAAATGGTGCCGAAAACAAGAAAATGAGTGAAGGGCTGCTGCTGCGGCTCGGGAGGAGCGAATGGCTTCGGTCGCGATCCGCGACGTACGAAAGGCCTTCGGCGCGACAGCCGTCATCCATGGCGTCGACATTTCGATACGCGACGGCGAGTTCGTCGTGCTGGTCGGCCCCTCCGGCTGCGGCAAATCAACTTTGCTGCGGATGATCGCAGGCCTGGAAAACATTACCGCGGGTGAAATCCGGATTGGTGAGCGCATCGTAAACAATCTGCCGCCGAAAGAGCGTGACGTGGCCATGGTTTTTCAAAACTATGCGCTCTACCCGCATATGACGGTCGCCGCCAACATGGCGTTCTCCATGAAACTGCGCGGCGCGCCGCAAAGCGAGATCGACGACCGTGTCAACCGCGCCGCGGCGATCCTCGGGCTGTCGCAATTGCTCGAGCGTTTTCCTCGCCAGCTGTCGGGCGGGCAACGTCAACGCGTGGCCATGGGTCGCGCGATCGTGCGCGACCCACAGGTGTTCCTATTCGACGAACCGCTGTCCAACCTCGACGCCAAACTGCGCGTGCAGATGCGCACCGAAATCAAGGAGCTGCATCAGCGGCTAAAGACGACGACTGTCTACGTCACGCATGACCAAATCGAAGCGATGACCATGGCTGACAAGATCGTCGTGATGCACGACGGACGCGTGGAGCAGATTGGTGCGCCGCTCGAACTCTATGACCGTCCCGATAATTTGTTTGTCGCAGGATTCATCGGCTCGCCGGCGATGAACATGGTCAAGGGCCGCATCAACCTGAACGGTGCAGCGATCTTTGAAGCACCGACCGGTGTGAAATTTTCACTCAACGGCGCGCCTGCCGGTAGCGACGGCCGGCCCGCTATCTATGGTGTAAGACCCGAGCATTTTTCCTTGTCGGACGATGGCGTCGACGCCGTGGTTCAGGTGGTCGAACCGACAGGCTCAGAGCTTCAGGTCGTCGTCAAGCTCGGTGGTGATGAAATCATCGCGGTGTTCCGCGAACGACATCAATTCAAGCCGGGCGACAAGATCCGGCTTAAGCCAGACCCGCGGCTAATTCACCTTTTTGACGAGGCGACGGGAAAGCGTCTCAGCAACTAAGAAAGCAAAGGGAGGAATGACGATGAGTTATTTTACACGCCGTACACTGATAAAAGGTAGCACTGCGGCCGCGGCTGCCGGTGCGTTGACCGGGCCCGCGCTGCTCGACTGGGCGAAAGCATGGGCACAGAGCGCACCCTGGAAACCGGAAAAGAACGCGCAGCTTTCGATCCTGCGGTGGAAATATTTCGTGCAGTCGGAAGACGATGCCTTCGTCGCGTTAATGGATTCCTTCACCAAAGCGACCGGCGTCAAAATCACGATCGCGCGTGAGTCCTACGAAGATGTGCAGCCGAAAGCTTCCGTCGCCGCCAATACCGGCGCCGGTCCGGACCTGTTCTGGGGCCTTTACTCGTTGCCCCATCTGTTCCCGCAAAAATGCCTCGATGTCACGGATGTCGCGGACTATCTCGGCAAGAAATATGGCGGCTGGGTACCGACGGCAGTGACTTACGGTAAAGGCACCGGCAACAAATGGATCGCGATTCCGGTTTGCTATGCCGGTAATCTGCTCAATTACCGGTTGGAAGCATCGAAGAAAGCGGGCTTCTCAAAATTCCCAACCACGACCGACGAATTTCTCGCCTACGCCAAGGCGATGAAAGCGCAAGGCACGCCTGGCGGCATGGCGCTCGGCCACGCCTCTGGCGACGGCAATGCCTGGGTCTACTGGTGTCTTTGGGCGTTCGGCGGCAACGTGGTCGATAAGAACGACAAGGTCATCATCAATTCACCGGAAACCGAAAAGGCGCTTACATATGCAAAGGCGCTGTATGAAAACTACGTGCCCGGCACCGCCTCCTGGAACGACGCCTTCAATAACAAGGCCTTCCTCGGTGGCGAAATCCACTGGACCAATAACGGTATCTCCATTTACGTGGCCGCGCAGAACGACCCGACAAAAAAACACATCGCCGAAGACATGGACCATGCCCTTTGGCCGGTCGGCCCCATCGGCAAGCCGACCGAATTCCATCTGATGTTCCCGCTGATGGCGATGACCTACACCAAGTATCCGCAGGCCAGTAAGGCGCTGATGGCCTACATGCTCGAAGCCGATCAGTTCAACAAATGGCTGACGGCATCGAAGGGCTATCTCACGCACTGCCTCAACGCTTATGACGCCAATCCGGTGTGGACCGCAGACCCGAAAACAACACCATTCCGCGACGTCGCCAAGCGCACGCTGACGGCGGGCGGTCTCGGTTCAGTTGGCGAGAAGGCGGCAAGCGCGATTGCCGACTTCGTCGTGCTCGACATGTTTGCGGCCACTTGCACCGGCCGCGAAGACGCCAAGGGTGCGATCAAGATCGCCGATCGTCAATTGCGGCGGATCTATCGATGACGAAGGACGGCGGGCGGCTGCTAGCCGCCCGCCGCAATTTCAACTTTCGCAGCTTCGAAACGGTGACGGACAAACGGAATGGCTGAGATCGCTTACGGCCACGTGGGGTCCAAGCAGGCGGTCGGTGCATCCGCGGCCTGGAACCGGCTCAAAGCCAACCACAATTGGCTCGGAGCCTGGTTCATGTTGCCGGCGGCAGCGTTCCTGATCCTGTTTCTCGCCTATCCGCTCGGCCTCGGCGTCTGGCTGTCTTTCACAGACGCCAAGATCGGCCGCAGCGGCGTATTCATTGGCGCTGAAAACTATGAATGGCTGTGGGATGACAGCATTTTCTGGCTGTCGGTTTTCAACACGCTGCTCTACACGATCGTCGCCAGCGCCATCAAATTCGCCATCGGCCTCTATCTCGCGGTGCTGCTCAATGAAAACCTGCCGTTCAAGGCGATCCTGC
>DASWAK010000361.1:0-5024 GCA_036391175.1 Pseudolabrys sp. | reverse complement strand
CGGCATGGTCGGTTACAAGGCGCTATCGGTCGACTATTCGAAAGGAAGCGGCCTTTCGCATTATGAGTACGATATGACGATGTATGGCCCAATATTCGGCATTACTGCACGGTTCTAACCGAAGTTATTGATTCGGCGTCTAGCCTGTTATGCCGCTGCCATCGCTTCAGCCAACGGATGGGTAGCCATGTCCGCTTTGTGCCAATAGCGGACATCAGCCACATATCTGCTCTAATGAAAACAGAAAGACCGCCTCGCAGCGGTCTCTCCGAAAATCCCATCACACTAGCACATCTTCGGCAGCGCTATTGATGCTGCACCAGGACCTTGGTTCCGATCGGCACGCGCGAGTAAAGATCGGCGACATCGTCGTTGACCAGCCGGAAGCAACCGGACGACACCGCCTGTCCGATCGTCTCGGGCGCATTGGTGCCGTGGATACGGTAAACCGTCGCGCCGAGGTTCATCGCACGCGCCCCGAGCGGATTGCCCGGGCCGCCGGCCATCCAGCGCGGCAGATAAGGCTGGCGTTCGATCATCTCCGGCGGTGGCACCCAGTCCGGCCATTCGCGCTTGAGGGTAATCTTCTGGATGCCGCCCCACTGGAATCCGTCGCGGCCTACCCCGACGCCGTAACGCAGCGCCACGCCATTGCCCATGATCAGATAGAGGTGACGATCGGCGGTGTTGACGATGATCGTGCCCGGCGGCTGTTCGGTCCGGTAGTACACCGACTGCTTGCGCAATTCGGGAGGCAGCTCGGCATCGCGCCCGGTGTGGTCGATGCCTGGATCGACATCTTCCATGGTTGGCGCTTGCGATGGCATCAGCGGCGCTGCCAGTGCCGGAGCAGCCGGCACGGCCGGTGCCACTAACAGCGCGAGAACGAAAATTCGCAGCCAGGGCATTGTATTTTTCCCCCGATGATGACGCCTGCTCAGCGCCTTAGATCTAGATCTTGTCTTTAATGTGGGTTTGTGGCCGGTCGGATCCGTGTGCGGTCTCGGTGTGCGCACCACCGAGAAGTGTAATGAAACGCAGCGCGCGAAGCCGCAGAACGTATGTGCAAAACCAGACATTCGTCGATCTGATCCAGGCGCATCAGAATTGGGCCGGCGGAGCATTTGAGCGGATCATGGCGGACGGACCTGCCTGCCAGCAACAAATAATGGCGGTAGCCGGCGCGCTCGCGTCGTCGCCATTAGCGCCTTCGGCAAGCGAGAAGGAGATCGAGCCCGCCCGATCGGCCGGCTCCAAGACTGCGTGATTGGGTATCCCGAGGCAAGCCACTCCCGCGTCCGCGTTGCGACTGATCGCGACTGGTCACGCGCAATGTCCTCTTTATCCCCGAAAGCGGACAGTGCGTCGCGGCGAATGACGCTAAGTGCCAGTAGCAGACATTCAGCAATCTCCAAGATCTGTCCTGACCGGAAAATCGGCTGTTGCTTTATTTATCCCGCTTTAGTGGCGAGCCAAGCGCGACCGAGAAGGATTGACAGAACTGCGTGAAGCGCAACCGCGGGCCACAGAAAGACGCCAGTCAATCCTGCGAAACCGAGGTAAGCAAGATACAGCGCGACGGCTGTGCTGTAGGTCAACATGCCGACCAGCGGCGGACCCGGCCAGCTGGAGATTCCTAAACCAACCAGGCCCATGCCGGCCACGCGCGCAACCGGTACGGCGACGCCGGTCAGTTCCTCACCCACCAGCAGCTGCCCGACGAGCGAGGGAACAATCAGCAACGCCCATCCGGTCGCGGCCTCAGCGACAGCAGCGAAAATCAGCGCTTGTTTCATTGTCCCGATTACACCTCGTCTGTCGCGCTTGCCGTCCCGTTGGCACCGCAGGGGACACTCCTAGCGCTTCGCGGCCTGCTCCGGTTCAAGTTTGAAGGTCAGCTTGTTTATCTTGCCAGTGAACTTGAACGGAACATCGTAGCGATACTCGACGAGCGCCAGCGGGGTGCGGGTGTCCTCGCCGACATCGAAGGTTTCGTCCTCTGGAAACGTGACCGGGGTGGTGTGTTCCATGGAATTCCTGGCCACTTCCTTACCGTCCACGGAGAGCACACCCGTACCACCCTTGCCCAAACCTGGACCTTCGGGCTTGAAGTCGAAGACGATGGTGTGCTTGCCGGCGCCCAACTCAGGCCCTTCCCATATCGTGCGCTTGAGGTCGAGCAGGTTGTAGAGGAACACCACCTTGCCCCGGCCGACTCCGAGGGGGCCACCTAGAGGAGCCTTGCTCAGGAACAGACCGTAGCCGCCGAAGCGCCCGCCCTCGGTGACGATCATGCCTTCGGCACCGCCCTCGGGAATTTCGACCTCGGCCGTGATGGTGTAGGACTTGTTCAGAATGCTCGGGGCAGCGCTAGCCGGCACGCCGGTCAGTTCGCCCGAATATGTGAAGACGTTGCGTCCCGCGGTGAGGCTCGGGCGCGGTGTATTCCAGCGCGCGAGCGTCGAGTTGTCGAGCGGCAGCACGTTGTACTTCTTCGCCTCGGAGTAGAAAAGATCCTGCATCTGCTTGAGCTTCTCCGGCATCTTGGCGGCGAGATCGTTGAACTGGGTGGGATCCTCCCGGACGTTATAGAGCTCCCACTTGTACCCGGTGATCACGTCCGGAGGCGGGGCGGAGCTCAGCTCCCACGGGAGAGTCGCCGGCGTTGTGGCCGCCACCCACCCATCGTTATAGATGGCGCGATTGCCGAGCATCTCGAAGTATTGCGTCGTGTGTCGAGTGGGTGTGTTGGCGTTCGCCTTATCCCACGTGTACGCCATGCTCACGCCTTCGATGGGGCGCTGTTTGATGCCGTTGATCGTATCGGGTTGCTGAATCCCGGTCGCTTCAAGGATGGTCGGAACAATGTCGATGACGTGATGGAACTGGCGGCGTATGCCGCCCACGTCGTTGATATGGCCGGGCCAGGACATGGCCACGCCCTGGGCCGTCCCGCCGAAATGCGACGGCACCTGCTTCACCCACTTGAACGGGGTGTCCATCGCCCACGCCCAAGGTGCCGCAAAGTGCGGGAACGTCCGTTCCGATCCCCAGAACTCGTACCAGAGAAACTGGTCCTTAACAGGGACGGAAACACCATTGAATGTGGTGAACTCGTTTGGTGTGCCGTTGAGCATGCCTTCGGCGCTCGCGCCGTTGTCGCCACCGATGTAGATGATCAAGGTGTTGTTGAGTTCGCCGAGGTCTTCGACAGCCTGGATGACCCGGCCGATCTCATTGTCGGCGTAGGCAAGATACGCGCCGTAGATATCCGCTTGCTTGATGAAGAGCTTCTTCTCCTCAAAACTGAGGGAATCCCACTGCGGCAGTTCTTTCGGCCACGGTGTCAGCTTGGCGTTTTCGGGCATGATGCCCAAGCGCTTCTGGTTGGCGAAGATCTTCTCGCGCACCTTGTTCCACCCGTCATCGAACAAGTGCATGTCACTGACCTTCTGGATCCACTCCGGCGTCGGATGATGTGGCGCATGGGTGGCGCCGGGCACGTAATAGATGAAGAACGGTTTGTCGGGCGCGATCTCCTTGAGCTGCTTCATGTACTGGATGGCCTCGTCGGCCATCGCGGTCTCCAGGTTCCAGCCGGGATTGCCGAGGAATGGATAGATGGCAGTCGTATTGCGGAACAGGTTGGGTTGCCACTGGCTGGCATCGCCGCCGACAAAACCGTAGAAATACTCGAACCCCATACCGTTGGGCCATTGATCGAACGGCCCGGCTTGGCTTGACTGGAAGGAGGGCGTGTTGTGGTCCTTACCGAACCACGAGGTTGCGTACCCGTTCGCCTTCAGGATTGTACCGACGGTGCCCTTGTCAATCGGGATTATTGAGTCGTAACCCGGGAACCCCGTCGATATTTCGCCTACCACCCCGTTACCCACCGAGTGATGGTTGCGTCCCGTGATAATCGCGGCCCGCGTCGGCGAGCAAAGCGACGTGGAGTGGAAATTTGTATAGCGCAGGCCCTGTGCGGCAATACGATCCATGGTGGGAGTGGGTATGACGCCCCCAAAGGTGCTTGGTGCACCAAAACCCTGGTCATCCGTCATAATGAGCAGCACGTTGGGCGCGCCTTTCGGCGGTACGACGCGAGGGGCCCACCAGGCCTTCGACTCTGACGCCTTCTCCTCGATCACTCCGCCGAATTTCGGATCGGGCGGCGGAATTTGTTTTCCGTCGATCGTGGTGGTGGCGCCAGGCGAACCTGGGACACCTGTGATCTGCTGAGCCAATGCCGAGACGCAGCTAAGTGCGAGAAGACCGGTAACCGAAATTAGAAGGTGACTGGTTTTCATGACGCAAACTCCGATTAACTGGTACGCTTCGAATTAGTAACAAGGCGGATAGGGATAGTAGCCGCACGCCGGGGGCGGCAGAGGATAGTAGCCGTAAGGGTGATAATACGCACCATCTCCGGTTTGGCCGAGGTGGGCACGCCAATCATCTTTGGTGCAGGCTGCGGCCCGGCAGCCGGGGTTGGCGCTGTCTGGGCAATCGCCGCGAACCGACAACGGCTGCAACAATGAAGGTGGTGCGTGTGATCCGTCTCTCACTACCACAAGCCGAGGTTTTGGATCGCGGTTGGCAGGTTTTGGGACGTGTGCGTCTTGCAATAGGCTGTGACCTTTGCGGAATTATTTTGAAAGCGGTCGTAGTTCAAGACGTTGCTATTGGCGGCCGCATTGTAATAACCGCTCATCCAGAAGCGGACGAAATCCTGAATGTCCGAACTATATCCGAGAAAGCTTCCGCAAGTGATCTGATTCATATCTACGCTGAACTGAGCCGCACTTGGCTGCGAAGCGGCTACCAGCAAAGTCGCAGCTATAAAAAGAACATTCCATCTCATGATTATTCCCCGTTGTTGCTCCAGCATTTCACTGCGGGCCAATCCCTCTCTGCAACCCAGTCATCACGCTTGCTTGCGGATTGTATTGGCACCAGGCTTTCAGGTTCGCGATGTTTGTCTGGTGCAAAGCGACATCTACAGATGTTCGGCGGGTCTGATA
>DASWAK010000360.1:0-4473 GCA_036391175.1 Pseudolabrys sp. | reverse complement strand
TTGCCGTGTCGGCGGGCGTCGGCCTTTTCCTGGGAATCATTGCGCTCGAAGAAGCCAAGGTGGTGGTCGCCCACCCGGCCACACTGGTCACGCTGGGCGACCTGACGAATCCGCCAGCGGTCCTTATGCTACTCGGCTTCGTGCTGATCATCGGCCTTAACTACCGGCGTGTCCTGGGCGGTACGTTGATCGGCATTCTCGTCGTCACGGCCATCGGCCTGCCGTTCGGGCTCGCGCAGTTCACCGGCATCATTTCGGTGCCACCATCGATCGCGCCGACACTCCTGCAACTCGATTTCTCGCGCATCGGTGAGATAACGTTCCTGATTATCGTGTTCTCGATCCTGTTCGTGGACGTGTTCGACAATGCAGGCACCTTGATCGGCGTCACTCACCGCACCGGATTGATGAAGAACGGCAAGCTTGCGCGCATGAAAGAGGCGCTGATTTCCGACAGTTTTGCCGCTATGTTTGGAGCGCTGATTGGGACATCAACCGCCACGAGCTATATCGAAAGCGCCGCCGGCGTCTCCGCTGGAGGACGCACTGGACTGACAGCAGCATTCGTCGGCCTGTTCTTTCTGCTTGCGCTGTTCTTTGCGCCGCTCGCCGGGATGGTTCCCGCTTATGCTTCAGCCGCAGCGCTGCTTTATGTCGCCTGTGTGATGGCGCGCGGTCTCGCCGAGATCGACTGGGAGGACATCACGGAATATGGACCGGCCGTGGTGACTGCGATCACCATGCCGTTGACTTATTCGATCGCTACCGGCATCGGCCTTGGCTTCATCACTTACGCGCTTGCTAAGCTGATTGCCGGCAAGTTGAAGGACGCGGCCCCAGCAGTGATTGGGTTGGCGGTGCTCTTCGCGGTGAAGTTCGCGGTGGCGGGCTAGCCTGTGACGATTAATGCGTCAGGGCCTTTTTGATCGCCAGGAAATCGCGCCAAGCAAAACGTTTCTGCAGCGGGCTGCGCAATAGGAAAGCCGGATGGAAAGTTGGCATGGCACGAATCTCGCGCTTGCCCGTGTCAAAAGTGAACCAGCGGCCCCGCGTTTTGGTGATGCCTTCTTTGATGCCGAGCAGGGCCTGCGCCGACGGGCCGCCGAGGCAGACGAGGATATCTGGATCGGCAAGTTCGATCTGACGCAGGATAAAGGGCAGGCAGATTTGCGATTCCTGCGGCGTCGGCGTGCGATTGCCGGGCGGCCGCCAGGGCACGATGTTGGCGATGTAAACCGAGGTGCGGTCGAGGCCGATCGCCGCCAGCATGCGGTCCAGCAATTTGCCGGAGCGGCCGACGAAGGGCAGGCCCTCAATGTCCTCGTCACGGCCGGGGGCTTCGCCAACAAACATCAGCCGCGCCGTCGGGTTGCCGTCGGCAAAGACAAGTTGCGTTGCTGTCGCTTTCAACGCGCAACCTTCGAACTTGTCGAGAATGGCGCGCAACTCGTCGAGCGTCTTCGCGCTTTTTGCCGCCGCGCGTGCCGCCATCGCGGCTTCATTAGGGGCGGGTGGTGCCGACGTCGCCGCGTGGGGCCTCGGTTCAAGTGCCGGTGACGATGCGGCCTGCTGCGCGATCCGGGGGGGTAGCGCCGGCGCTTCAACCGCTGCAAAACGGTCGACTGGGTCTTCGCGCAAGAGCGCGTCGACGCCGGCATCGGTGTAGAAGTCGAGCAGGTCGCGCACTGGCTTGCCGCGGGTGGGCATCATTTGTGCACATTAGCATGAGGGCTGCGCGATTGCCGCCCCGTGTGCAAAAGTGGACAATTGGCTGAGGAGAGATTCATGGCCGATTTACCCGCCCGCGAGGCAATGGAATTCGATGTGGTGGTTGTCGGCGCGGGGCCTTCCGGGCTCGCAGCTGCTATTCGCCTCAAGCAGATCAATCCGGATATATCCGTAGTGGTGGTGGAGAAGGGTTCTGAGGTCGGCGCTCATATTCTTTCCGGGGCGGTCATTGATCCGGTTGGGCTCGATCGTCTGTTGCCCGACTGGCGTTCTGAAGACACGCCTATCAAGACCGCCGTCACCGACGATCGCTTCTACTTTCTTTCTGCTGGCAGCGCGCTGCGGCTGCCGAATTTCATGATGCCGCCGTTGATGAGCAATCACGGCAACTTTATCGTCTCGCTTGGAAACGTCTGCCGTTGGCTGGCGACGAAAGCCGAAGGTCTCGGTGTGGAAATTTATCCGGGCTTTGCCGCAGCGGAAGTTCTTTTTGAGGCAAATGGTGCAGTCACGGGCGTTGCCACCGGTGATATGGGCGTTGGCAAAAACGGTGAGCGGAAGGACAATTTCACGCGCGGCATGGAATTGCGCGCGAAATACACGCTGTTCGCAGAAGGCGCGCGCGGCAATCTCGGTAAGCAATTAATCGCAAAGTTTGGTCTGGGGAACGAGCGCGAGCCGCAGAAATTCGGGCTTGGCTTTAAAGAACTTTGGCAAGTCGCGCCGGAAAGACACCGCAAGGGTCTTGTGCAGCACACCTTCGGTTGGCCACTCGACAATTCAACCGGCGGCGGCTCGTTTCTTTATTACCTCGACGACAATCTGGTGTCGGTCGGCTTCGTCCTCCACCTCAACTACTCCAACCCCTATCTGTCGCCGTTTGAGGAATTCCAGCGCTTTAAGACCCACTCACTAGTGCGCAATAGTTTCGCCGGCGGTAAGCGGATCGCCTATGGTGCGCGCGCGCTGACCGAGGGCGGTTACCAGTCGGTGCCGAAGCTTGCATTTCCAGGTGGAGCGCTAATCGGCTGTGACGCCGGCTTCATGAATGTGCCGCGCATCAAGGGCAGTCACAACGCCATGCTGTCGGGGATGATGGCGGCCGAAGCTGCCGCCGCCGCGCTCTCCGCGGGTCGCAGCCACGACGAATTGGCGGAATACGAGACGGGTTGGCGTACCTCGGAGATCGGCAAAGATTTGCGGAAGGTGCGTAACGCCAAGCCGTTGTGGTCAAAGTTCGGCACGCTCGCCGGTATCGCGCTCGGCGGCCTGGATATGTGGACGAACACGTTCAGATTTTCGCTGTTCGGCACGCTCTCGCACGGCAAGCCTGACTATGCCTCGCTCAAACCGGCATCCGAATGCACGCCGATTGCCTATCCGAAGCCTGACGGCAAGCTCACCTTCGATCGGCTTTCGTCGGTATTCTTATCCAACACCAATCATGAAGAGGACCAACCGGTTCATCTCCGTGTCAGCGATCTTGGACTACAGAAAAAGTCCGAGCACGATGTATTTGCTGGCCCCTCGGCGCGTTATTGTCCGGCCGGCGTATATGAATGGGTAGAGGAGGCGGGCGCGCCGAAATTCGTCATCAACGCGCAGAACTGCGTCCACTGTAAAACCTGCGACATCAAGGACCCGAACCAGAACATCACCTGGGTTCCGCCCGAGGGTGGCGGTGGGCCGAATTACGCAAATATGTGATTTGTGTCGGATACCTCCGTCACGATACCGCCACATCGGGCTATTCAATGTAATTTTCGTTCGCACCTGCGAGACGTTCTTGCGGGAGCGGCGCAAAAAGGCCATTCTCGGCACAACATTGGCGGTCTGCGCGAAATCCGCAATCAGTCGCCTCATTGGAGCATCGCCCGTGACGTCTTCGAGCTTCGGCCGCTGCATCGCCGGCAGCGCGCTGGCCGCCTTTCTCGCGGCAGCACCGTTCCAACTTGCCGCGCAGCCCATGAACGCGCTGGAATCTGGTGGCCTGACCGCTTCGGGCAGTTACCTTGCCGCCCGTCACGCTGGCCAGCAGCGCGATGCTGCGGCCGCGGCCGCTTATTACCGGTCGGCGCTGAAGCGCGACCCGAACAATGGCGAGCTGCTCGACCGAGCCTTCTTGTCATTTCTGGTCGATGGCGACGTCGACGAGGCTGTGAAATTCGCCGAACGCGTGGCTCAAGCCGACAAGAACGATCGCGTTGCCCGGCTGGTGCTTGGCGTAAGTTCGCTCAAGCGCAAGCAGTATACGGCTGCGCGTCGAGATTTGGCACAGTCGATCCGAGGACCGATCACCGATCTTACGGCAACGCTGCTTTCCGCCTGGAGCACGTATGGCGCGAATGACAGCAAGGGCGGGACAGGCGATTCATTGGATATCTACGGTGTAAGCGGGCTCGACATTGGCGAAAACCGGGCATATGTATCCTCTCCCTATTGGGGATTAATTGTCCTCGACATCACAGATATTTTGGCGCCTCAGGTAATCTCAACCTACTACCCGCCGGGTGATTTGGATTTATACGGTGTCGCCGTCTCCGGCGGCTATATCTATTTTACCTGCGACTGGCAGGGCCTGAGGGTAATCGATCTTTCAAACATGCAGATTGTAGCATCAATTGACACTCTTTTTTATGCAACTTTCATAAAAATTATTGGCAATTATGCGTACGTGGTGTATGGCGAACCCGAATGCCCTCTGGCGATTATCGATATCAGCATTCCTCAATCGCCACAGATTAC
>DASWAK010000359.1:0-9065 GCA_036391175.1 Pseudolabrys sp. | reverse complement strand
GGTGAGGCTGGAGACCTTGATCACTGGTTTTTGCTGTGCATGTGCTGGTGCAGACACAATTCCAGCCGTCGCAATCGCAAAAGCGGCTGCGAGCGCGGCAAGGCCGCGTCGAGACAACTTGAACATGGACAATTCCCCCTCATGGTCGTTCAAGCTGTGATCTTGACGCGTCACATGGCTTGAACGCGAGCACGACTTTACTCTGCTTTCATTTGCGTGCAAATAATTGATCGCGAGTAATCGGGGGACGTGATGCCGCACATCACCGCGCGGGACGGGACGCGGCTCTACTACGAAGAAGCCGGAAGCGGCACGCCCGTGATTTTCGTACACGAATATGCCGGCGACTATCGCACCTGGGAGATGCAGATGCGCTCCTTCTCCCGTGCACATCGCTGCATCACTTACAGCCAGCGCGGCTACCCGCCCTCTGACGTTCCATCTGAGGGGGCGCGTTACAGCCAGGACATCGCACGTGACGACGTGCTGGCGGTGATGGATGCCTTAAAGGTCGATAAGGCACATGTCGTCGGCCACTCCATGGGCGCCTACACCGCGTTGCATGTCGGCATTCATACTCCGGCGCGTTGTATTTCGGTCGTTGCTGCCGGCTGCGGTTGGGGCTCGAGCTCGGACGTGAAAAAGCGCGAAGAAATGAAGGCGCTCGCCGCCGAGACCGGCAAAATGTTCGCCGAAGAAGGTATCGCCTCTGCGGCGGCAAAATATGCGGATACGCCGATGCGGCAGGCACAAAAAAACAAGGATCCGCGCGGCTATGCTGAATTTGCGCGCATGTTGTCAGAGCATTCGGCCGAAGGTCATGCTCAGACGATGTTCAATCTTCAGCTGAAACGGCCAACGTTGTGGGAGATGGAAGCGGCGCTGAAGAAGTTTTCCGTTCCACTGCTGATTATCGTTGGCGATGAAGATGAGCCCTGCATCGATGGCAGCGTTTTTCTCAAGCGCACGGTGCCGACCGCCGGCTTACTGATGATCCCGCGCACCGGTCACAATGTTCCGACTGAAGAGTCGGCCGCATTCAATGTTGCGTTGGCCGATCTGTTTGCGGCGGCGGAGGCGGGCCGCTGGCTTGCGCACAAACCGTCAAAATAAAACCGGGAGGAAGCGATGGACCTCAAGCTCAAGGGTAAGACCGCGCTGGTTACCGGCGGCAGCGAAGGCATTGGCAAGGGCATCGCACGCGCGCTGGCCAGGGAAGGTGTCGACGTTGCGATCTGCGCCCGGCGCAAAGAACCGCTCGAAGCCGTGGCGACTGAAATCGCCAAGGAAACGGGGCGCAAGATCGTGGCCATCCCCGCTGATCTGCGTAAGGATACCGACGCGAAAAACTTCATCGAGCAAGGCGCCAAGGCGCTCGGCCGCGTTGACATCATGGTCAACAATGCCGGCTCGGCGGCCGGCGGCGTGATCGAACATCTGACTGAAGATGATTGGGAGAAGGGGCTTCAACTGAAGTTCATGGGGTATGTGCGGTGTCTGCGCTACGCATTGCCGATCATGGTCAAGCAGGGCGGTGGCCGTGTTGTGAATCTGATCGGCAATGACGGCGTAAAACCGTCCTATTGGGAAATTTGCCCGGGTGCGGCCAATGCTGCGGGGCAGAACCTCACGCTCTCTCTCGCCGGGCAGTACGGCAAGAATGGCATCAGCTTTGTTGCGGTTAATCCAGGCCCGGTGCGGACTGAGCGTTGGGCCGGGCTGGTGAAGGCGATGTCGCGCGACATGAAGATTTCCTACGAGCAGGCCGACAAGCTGGCACCCGCTTCGATTCCGATGGGACGCATCGCGGAGGTCGAAGAGGTTGCTAACCTCGTCGTTATGTTGGCCTCGCCGCTCATGGAAATGGTCAACGGGACAATGATCGAAATCGACGGCGGACAGGATAAGCCGCTGATGGACCGTTTCCGCGACAAGCCGACGGGCTAGCCCATGTTGCAACTGCGCGCGCTGCTATAGTTGGCTTGACAAGCTCCGGGATGCGGACGGACTATTTGCGTGCAAACAAGCTCGCCCGCCGGAGGCGATAGGATGAAACACTCGTGCCCCGCGTCGATGATGCGGCCAGCCGCTACGCAGGAGCTTCAGTCATGAAAGCTACGAGTCATGTGTTTACTCTCGTGCTTGCCGGCTGTTTCGCCGCCAGTATGTCCGCGCATGCTCTGGCGCAACAGACCATCAAGATCGGGGAGCTCAACAGTTATAAGGCACAGCCTGCCTTTCTGGACCCATACAAGAAGGGCATGGATCTGGCGCTCGAAGAGGTCAACGCCAAGGGCGGCGTGCTCGGCAAGAAGCTGGAACTGATCTCGCGCGATGATGGCGCCAATCCCGGCGAAGCTGTGCGCGTTGCCGAAGAATTGGTGACGCGTGAAGGCGTTGTGATGATCACCGGCACGTTCCTTTCGCATATCGGTCTCGCGGTGACGAACTTTGCGGGCCAGAAGAAAGTCTTCTTCCTCGCAGCCGAGCCGCTTACCGACAAGATCACCTGGCAAAATGGCAACAAATACACGTATCGCCTGCGCGCCACGACCTATATGCAGACCGCGATGCTGATGCCCGCCGCCACCGCCGTTAAGAAGAAGAGATGGGCGTTGGTCTATCCAAACTTCGAGTACGGCCAGTCAGCGGCGGAGAACTTCAAGACGCTGATGAAAAAAGCGCAGCCGGACGTAGAATTCGTCACGGAACAGGCGCCGCCGCTGGGTAAGATCGACGCCGGTGCTGTGGCGCAAGCGATCGACGATGCCAAGCCGGACGCTATCTTTAATGTGTTATTCGGCGGCGATCTCGCCAAGTTTGTGCGCGAAGGCAACACCCGCGGCGTGTTCAAGAACCGCACGGTGGTGAGCTTGCTCTCAGGCGAGCCAGAATATCTCGATCCGCTCAAGGACGAAGCTCCCGTCGGTTGGACGGTGACCGGCTATCCCTGGGACAAGATCAAGACTCCGGCGCATCAGGCTTTCGTCGCTGCCTATCAGAAGAAGTTCAACGACTATCCGCGTCTCGGTTCGGTGGTCGGATATGTCACCATCAAGTCGATTGCGGCTGGCATCGCCAAGGCAAAATCGACCGATACCGAAAAGCTGGTCGAAGCGTTCAAGGACCTCAAAGTCGACAGCCCGTTCGGGCCGTTTGTCTATCGTGCCAGCGATCATCAGGCCACGATGGGTGCCTATGTCGGCAAGATCGCGCTGGAGAACGGCAAGGGGACGATGGCCGACTTCAAATATGTCGATGGCACGTCGGTGCTACCGAGCGACGCAGAGGTCAAGAAGCTGCGGCCGACAGAAACGAATTGATGCATCGTCACGCACTCGCTTACCCTCTTCCACGAGAAGAGGGTAAGCGGAGCCGCGGCGAGCATTAAATGACCTTCAGTGCATTCCTCTTTCAGGCAATCAACGGGCTCTCCACCGCCTCCGGCCTATTCTTTATCGCGGTCGGATTGTCACTGATCTTTGGCGTTTCCCGCATCATCAATATCGCCCATGGGTCACTGTATATGTTGGGGACTTACATCGCTTATTCATTTGCAACTCATATTGACGGTGTGTTGGGATTCTGGGGCGGTATTTTCGCCACCGCTCTGATCGTTGGTGCGATTGGTGCGCTGATTGAAATCATGCTGCTGCGCCGCGTCTATCGTGCGCCCGAGCTTTTCCAGCTGCTCGCTACTTTCGCGCTGGTTTTGGTGATCAATGATGCCGTGCTCTGGCTGTGGGGGCCGGAGGATCTGCTCGGGCCACGCGCGCCGGGCTTGCGCGGGTCGATCGAGGTGCTTGGCCGTCAGCTGCCGAGCTACGACCTATTCCTGATTGTCATTGGCCCGCTGGTGTTGCTGGTGCTGCATTTCGCGCTCGCTCGCACGCGTTTCGGTTGTTTGGTACGCGCAGCGACGCAGGACCGTGAAATGGTCAGTGCGCTCGGCGTCAACCAGGCAGTGCTGTTTACCTCAATATTTGCACTCGGTGCCGCGCTCGCTGGACTTGGCGGCGCCCTCCAAGTCGCGCGTGAACCCGCCAATCTCGCTACCGATCTGGTCGCAATCGGAGATGCCTTCGTTGTGGTCGTGGTCGGCGGCATGGGCTCGATCACCGGCGCCTATCTCGCAGCAGTGATCATTGCCGAAGTGAAAGCTGTTTGCATCTCCATCGGCGTTATTGATCTCGGCTTCATCAGTGTCAATTTTTCCAAGCTCACGCTGGTCGCCGAATTCCTGGTTATGGCGGTGGTGCTCATCGTGCGGCCTTACGGTCTGCTCGGCCGCCCACAGGCCTTTGTACGTTCGATTGCCGAGCCGGAAGATCCCATCCGTCCCGCGACGCCCGCACTCAAGGTGCTGGGTGTGGCGGTGCTTGTGATCTTGTTATGTCTGCCGCTCTTTGCGCAGACCTCGCCCTACCTTCTTATTCTTGGCATCGATGTATTGATCGCGGTGATATTCGCGACCTCACTGCACTTCATCATGGGCCCCGGCGGCATGCACTCCTTTGGGCACGCCGCTTATTTCGGACTTGGCGCTTACGGCGCGGCCCTGCTGGTCAAATGGTTAGCCGTACCGATGGGGGTAGCGTTGCTCGCGGCACCTCTGGTCGCGTTCGGCGGTGCGCTGTTGTTCGGCTGGTTTGCCGTACGGCTATCGGGCGTTTATCTCGCCATGTTGACGCTCGCCTTTGCTCAGATCGTCTGGGCCTTGGTGTTCCAGTGGGAGGCGCTGACGGGCGGCTCCAATGGCGTGATCGGCGTTTGGCCGCCCCCGCCATTCGACGAGGCATGGGTCTATTACCTACTCACGCTCGTCCTCGCTGTTGTCGGCGTGCTGTTGTTGCGCCGCTTCTTGTTTGCGCCCTTCGGCTACGCCATGCGTGCGGGCCGCGATTCCGTGCTCCGCGCCGAGGCCACAGGCATCGATGTCAAACGCGTTCATTGGCTCGGCTTTGCCATCGCCGGTTGCGTCTGCGGCGTTGCTGGCGGGTTGTTTGCGTTTGCCAAGGGCTCGATCTCGCCCGAAACGATCCACGTCAGCCGCTCAATTGACGGCCTGGTCATGGTGCTGCTCGGCGGCATCCAGACGCTCACCGGCCCAATCGTCGGGGCTTCAGTGTTTGCCACGCTGCAGGATACGGTGATGCGACAGACCGAGTATTGGCGGGCGCTCCTCGGTGTAATCATTCTGCTGCTCGTTCTGGCTTTCCCGCAGGGAATCGTTGGTGCTATTTCGTCACTCTGGCGTAAGTCAGGTGTGAAGCCATGAGCGTGCTTTCGGTCCGCTCGTTGTCCAAGACGTTCGGCGGCGTGCGCGCAGTCAATGAGGTCAGCTTTGAGATCGCGCCGGGCGAGTTTCTTGCCATGATCGGGCCGAATGGCGCCGGCAAATCGACTTGCTTCAACATGATCAATGGGCAGCTCGAGCCGGATTCTGGCGAGATTCTATTCTCAGGTCGCAATATTGCGGGGCTCGAAGCGCGCGAGGTCTGGCGGCTCGGAGTCGGCCGGACTTTCCAGGTCGCCGCGACTTTCGGCTCGATGACGGTTGCCGAAAATGTTCAAATGGCGCTGATTTCACATTCGCACGAGACTTATCACCTGTGGCGGGCGGCCGCGAATTTGCATCGTGATCGTGCACTCGAATTGCTCGCGCAAGTCGGTATGCGTGACGCAGCCGAGCGTCCGAGCCGCGAACTTGCCTATGGCGACGTCAAGCGGGTCGAGCTCGCTATAGCTCTCGCCAACGAGCCGCGCCTCTTGCTGATGGACGAGCCCACCGCAGGTATGGCGCCGCGTGAGCGCAACGATCTCATCAAACTTGTCAAACGGCTGGTGGTTGAGCGTGGCATTTCGGTGCTGTTCACCGAGCATTCGATGGATGTGGTGTTCGCATTTGCCGACCGAATCATTGTGTTGGCACGAGGGCGTCTGATCGCCGATGGCAATGCCGCGGCGATCCGCGACCACGCGCAAGTACGCGAGGTCTACTTCGGCACCGGCAAGACTTTCGCAGGAGCGGCGCGATGAGTGAAGCAATGCTCACGGTCGAACGCTTAAGCGCCTGGTACGGTGCTGCACGCATCCTCTATGACCTGAGCTTCGAGGTCGGCCGCGGCGAAGTGGTGGCGTTGATGGGACGCAACGGCGCCGGCAAGTCAACCACCATGAAGACGATCATGGGTCTCATGGCACAACGCCAAGGCAGAGTCCGCTTCAACGGCGAGGATATTTCAGGCCGCAAACCCTTCGAGATTGCGCGGCGCGGCCTGGGCTTTACTCCGGAAGACCGCCGAATCTTCGTTGATCTGACCGTGATGGAAAACCTCGACGTCGGTCGTCAGCCGCCACGCCGCTTCGCGGATGGATCGCCAGCCCCATCCTGGACGCCGGAGCAATTGTTCACGCTATTTCCCAATCTCGCCGAAATGCCGGAGCGTCTCGGCGGCCGGATGAGTGGCGGAGAGCAGCAGATGCTCACTGTGGCACGCACGCTAATGGGCAATCCGCTGCTGGTGTTGCTCGATGAGCCCTCGGAGGGCGTGGCGCCCCTGATCGTGGAGCAGATGGCACACACGATCCTCAAATTGAAGAAACAGGGGCTATCGATTTTGCTGTCAGAACAGAATATTCATTTTGCACGGCTGGTCTCGGATCGTGTTTATGTATTGGAAAAGGGCCAGATTCATTGGCAGGGCTCGGTCGCAGAACTCGACACCAACCTGGATGTGCAAAGGACTTATCTGACGGTATAGGATGGGTAACTGAACGGAACAAAAACATGAAAACATTGCAGCGGGAAAAGCTGAAAGTCGTCGCAACGGCCGATCCGTCGGAGCAGGGGCGCTATGTGCTCGATGAGCAGGCAGGGTTCCTCATGCGCATCGCCATGCAGCGACATACATCGATCTTTACGTCGCGCATGATCGAGGGCTTGACGCAAACCCAATTCGCCGCGCTCGCCAAACTGTATGAAGTGGGTCCATGTTCGCAGAACTATTTGGGCCGGCTCATTTATCTAGACGCCGCGACTATAAAAGGCGTGGTTGATCGCCTGCACTTGCGCGGGTTTGTTACAGCTCTCAATGATCCGAAGGATCGCCGCCGCCGCGCCGTTGCGCTCACTGACCGCGGGCGACAAGTGACCGAGGCGGCCATGCTGGTTGCCGCAGAAATAACCGCTGCCACACTGACACCGCTCACCGCCGATGAGCAACGATTGATCGCAAAGCTGCTTCGCAAGCTGGGCTAATGCGGGACGGCCGCATGACGGAAGCGCACGCGCGTGGCACGTTCGCCTATCTCCAGCCGAAGGGCACGGCCGAAGTAGACTTTCCGTCGACCTTCACCAACGAGTTTCTACCGAAAAAATGAGCGGGAGGTTGACCAGTGTTCAGTGTAGGCGATGCCACCATCACGCGTGTCGAGGAAACCAATCTTCCCAGCTATCCGCTTAGGGACATCTTCCCGGAATTTTCCGACGCGCATATGGCTGAGCACAAGTCGTGGCTGGCGCCGCACCACTATGATGCCGACAAGGGCCTGATCAGGCTCGCCGTCCATAGCTGGCTATTGCAGGTCGGCGGCAAGAAAATCCTGATCGACTCCTGCTGCGGCAACAATAAAGCCAAGCCCGGCCGGCCGTTTTGGCACATGCTCAATGTGCCGTATCTCGAGCGGCTCGTCGTCGCTGGCGCGCGACCTGAGGAAATCGATCTGGTGATGTGTACGCATCTGCATCACGATCACGTCGGGTGGAATACGCAGCAAAAGGACGGCAAATGGGTGCCGACATTTCCTAACGCCCGTTACGTTTTCTCAAAACCGGACGTGGATTATTTTTCCAAGATCGACGCCGATCCGAAGGAGGGACCAGCGGAGTTGGGCACCTTCCGCGAATGTGTTGTCCCGATACTCGAATATGGCCGTGCGGATCTCGTGAGCGGCGGCCCTTACCGACTCAACGACTTTATCGAGATCGATTCAGCGCCCGGCCATTCGCCCGGTCACGTGTTCTTTAAGCTTGAAAGCAAAGGAAAGCACGCCGCTTTCATCGGAGACGTCTGGCATCATTTGCTGCAGGTCTACTATCCTGACTGGAATTTCCCGAAGAATTCTGATGCCGCACAGGCGCGGGTCAGCCGGCGCAAAGTGCTCGATTACTGTGCATCGAGCGGCGCGTTGGTGTTTCCGGGCCACGTCGGCTTGCCGTTTGCGGGTTATATCGAAGCGACGCAAAAAGGATATCGGCCGAACTTCAAACCGTGACCGGTCAGAATCCGTAAAGCTTTGCGGGATTGTCAACGAGCGCCTTATTGCGAGCGGCTCCGTCCGGAATCCAATCCAACAGCATGTCGAGCATCCAGGCGTCGTCTGGCACCGGAACGCCGGGGGTGGGGTGCGGCCAGTTAGTCGCCCATAACATCCGTTCCGGCGCGGCTTTAGCCAGCGCCTTGGCGAGCTTGCCGACATCGTCGTAGTTCGGCGGGCCAACCTTGGAGACTTCATAAGGTGCCGATAATTTGACCCAGGTACGGCCGCCGTCGACCAGCCCTTGAAGCGTGCGAAATCCCGGGTGATCGAGCGGAACCGGTTCAAGAAATTTTCCCACGTGATCGATCACCAGCGTGCTGGTCAGCCGCTTGAGCATGGCCTCATGTTCGGGCAGATCGCGGCCGTCGAGCTGCAATTGCACGTGCCAGCCGAATGGCGCCACGCGGGCTGACATCGTCTCGAGAATGTCCCAAGGTAGCGGCGCACCCGCCAACATGAAGAAACGAATGCCGCGGGCACCGAGCCTGGTCAGCCGCTCGAGTTCCGCATCGCTCACGCGCTGGTCGACCACGACGATACAACGCGCGTTCGACCCGATCGCAGCAACGGCTTCCAGCGTGCAGCGATTGTCCTTGCCGTAGGTCGAAGGCTGCACCACCACAGTCCGCTCAATGCCTAGCCGCCCGCACATCTTCCGGTAAGCCGAAACGGGCGCTGCGGGTGCATCGATCTTGGCTGTCAGCGCCTTGGGATATTTGGGATCGTAGATGTGCATATGGGTG
>DASWAK010000358.1:0-6675 GCA_036391175.1 Pseudolabrys sp. | reverse complement strand
TGCATTTACCAACCTGAGCTGCATCGAGTTCGATCCTGACGCCCAGCGCCTGCAATACGTCGGCTGCGCCTGAGTTCGACGATAGTGCACGATTGCCGTGCTTGGCGACCGGCACGCCGGCGCCGGCCACGATGAAGGCGGTGCAGGTCGAGATGTTGAACGATCCGGACGCATCGCCGCCAGTGCCGACCACATCAACTGCGTCAGGCGGTGCCTTCACGCCCAGCATTTTGGCGCGCATGGTCGTTACTGCGCCGGTAATCTCGTCGACAGTCTCCCCACGCACGCGCAATGCCATCAACAACCCGCCCATCTGCGAAGGTGTAGCCTCGCCCGACATCATGCGGTCAAAGGCACCGGCTGCTTCCTCGCGGGTGAGGGTTGCACCAGTAGCGACCTTGGCGATGAGCGCTTTGAAATCGTCGGCCACGATAAGCCTCAGGTTGCTGTATGCAGAGCCGCCGCTTTGCGTACGGGCGCACCGCACCGTCCGCGCTGCGCGTTCCAGCCTGCAGCAATGTCGAGAAAGTTTTTCAGCATTAGATGGCCGGACTCGGAAGCAATACTCTCAGGATGGAATTGCACGCCATGCACAGGCAGTTTTGTATGCATCAGCCCCATCACCAGGCCGTCGCCGGTCTCTGCATTGACGTTGATCTCGCGCGGCAGGGTTGCACGTTCAACGACAAGCGAGTGATAGCGCGTTGCCTTCAATGGCCCGTTAATGCCGCGGAAGACTCCAGTGCCCGTGTGTTTGATCTCCGAAACCTTGCCGTGGAGTGGCGTTGCGCGCACCACTTTGCCGCCGAATGCTTGACCAATCGCCTGGTGACCGAGGCAAACGCCGAGGATCGGAATGGTTGGTGAAGCTTTGGCGATGAGGTCGAGGCACATGCCGGCTTCGTTAGGGGTGCAAGGGCCAGGCGAGAGCACGATAGCAGTCGGCTCCGATGCCATAACATCGGCAACCGAAATCTTGTCGTTGCGATGTACGACTATATCCGCTCCAAGCCCTGCCAAATAATGGAAGAGGTTGAAGGTGAAGCTGTCGTAGTTGTCGATCAGGACGATCATGTTCGCTTTTCCAAGGGTTTACGGTGCCCCCTGAGGGGGGTCAAGCAGTGAGCTCTGGCGGTGGTTACTGCCCGCGTTTGGCCGCGCTGGCAAAGCGTCGGGCTTCCTCGGCGGCTCGAAACAACGCTTTCGCCTTGTTGATACATTCCTGTTGTTCAAAATCAGGCTCGCTATCGGCGACGATGCCGGCACCGGCCTGGACATACATCTTGCCGTCCTTCACCAGCGCTGTGCGCAAAACGATGCAGGTGTCCATCTCGCCAGCGGCGGAGAAGTAACCGACGCAGCCGGCATAGATACCGCGTTTCTCCTTCTCCAATTCGTCGATGATTTGCATCGCGCGCACCTTGGGCGCACCCGACACGGTCCCCGCAGGGAAACCCGCCGTCAACGCATCGAGCGCATCGCGATTGCTGGCGAGCTTGCCCTCAACATTGGACACGATATGCATCACATGGCTGTATCGTTCGACGAAGAATTGGTCGGTGACCTTGACGGTACCTATGGCCGCGACGCGGCCGACATCGTTGCGGCCAAGATCAAGCAGCATCAGGTGCTCGGCCCGCTCCTTTGGGTCGGCGAGCAGCTCCTGTTCGAGCACTTTGTCCTCGTGTGGTGTCACACCACGATGGCGTGTGCCAGCAATTGGGCGGATAGTGACAACATCGCCGGAAACCTTTACCAAAATTTCGGGGCTCGATCCCGCAACCGCGAACGAGCCAAAATCAAGGAAGTAGAGATAGGGCGACGGATTGGTCCGCCGCAATGCTCGATAGAGAGAAAACGGCGGCAATGTAAACGGCGCTTCGAAGCGTTGCGCCAGCACAATTTGGAATGCATCGCCAGCGACAATATATTCTTTCGCCTTGCGAACCATGGACTTAAATTCTTCGGGCGTGGTGTTTGATCTCGCCGGGGCGTCGATTGAGTCCGCGTCGCGTTCCGATGGCGACTTGTCCAGCGGACGATCGAGGCTCTCAACAACGCGCCCGAGCCTTTCAATGGCACGGGCGAGCGCGGTCCTCGCGTCGATGGCTTTCTCAGGTCGCACTGGCGTAACAACGGTGATGGAATCCTTCACGGCGTCGAAAACCACGATGATCGTTGGACGAACCAACATGGCATCTGGTATGCCGATCGGGTCCGGATTTGGTGGCGCCAATTCCTCCATCAGACGCACCATGTCATAGCCGAGATAACCGAATACGCCGGCAGACATTGGCGGCAGGCTGCCGGGAAGCGCGATGCGGCTTTCTGCGATTAGCTTCCGCAGCGCTTGCAGCGGCGGCTCGGGGCAGGGCGTAAACATATCTGTCTTAGTGAGCGCCGTACGATTGACTTCGGCTTTGCCGGCGTGTGCGCGCCAGATCAGATCCGGCTCGAGTCCAATCATGGAATACCGTCCGCGTACCGCGCCGCCCTCGACGGACTCGAGCAATAGGCTCATTGCCTTGCCGCCACCGAGTTTCAAGAATGCCGACACTGGCGTCTCGAGGTCGGCTACCAGCGTGGTCCACACAACCTGCGCTTCGTTCCGCCCATAGCGTTCGACAAAGGCGGTCTCCGACGGCTCGATTTGCATGGGAATAATTTATTGTTGCGTGCCGCCGCCGACGACTTGATTCAACGCCGACGGATTGATGGTGACACCAAAATCGTTCTCGAGGCGGGCGATATATTCGCCGACAATGTCGTCGGTATAAGAAGTGTGCAGCGTGTCGGTGGTTGCCTTGTCCTGTTGCGAGCTTGCATCAAGCACTGGATCGATGATGTCGGTCACGCGAAACACAAGGCGCTCGGTTTCCTTATCGCCTTCCGCAGTGGTCGGCACGTCTTTTGGCGTACGGAACACGGCTTCGACCACTTTAGTCGGCAAAAATCCACTCGGCTTGCCGCGCTGCAAATCTGCTGCCGTTTCAACCTTGAGGCCGGCTTCGCCTGCGAGCTGTACGAACGGGGTGCCGGCCTTGAGCTTGGCCACGAGATCGTCGGCTTTCGTCTGTAGGCGCTTGGCTATTTCATCATCGCGCCAGCGCGCGGATGCTTGGTCTTTAACCTCGTCGAGTGGACGCTCGCGCGACGGCGTCACGCCACCAACGTCGAAATAGAGAAAGCCGCCGGTCGGCATTTGAAGTGCATCCGTGTCAACGCCGGCATCGGTTGCGAAGGCGGCAGCGATAACATTGGGCGTTTGCGGCAGTCCTGCCACAGGTTTTCCATCCGGCCCGCGGCCGGATCGGTCCACAGCTTCGATAGTGATTGCTTTAAGCCCGAGCTTCCTAGCGATCTCGGCCAGCGTGGAGCCGGCGGCGCGCTCGTCCTCGACCTTGTCACGCAGATTTCCGATTTCGCTCTTTGCTCGGCTCTCGGCAAGTTCGTGTTTGATCTGTGCAGCTAGTTGCTCGTAAGGCTTCTCTTCGCCTGGTTCGATCTTGTCGACTTGCAGCAATACTGTGCCAAACCGGCCTTTTACCGGCGCGCTTGTTTCTCCCAGTTTCAGCGCAAATGCAGCGTCGGCAACTGTCGGATCAATTATATCGGATTTCACCACCATTCCGAGGTCGGTGTCTGACGCCTTCATACCGCGATCCTTGACGATGTCGTCGAAGGTCGCACCCTTGCTAATACGCTCTCGCGCGGCGGTGGCATCCTCTACATTCGGAAAAGCAATCTGACGCAGCTCGCGCTTCTCAGGTTTGCCATAGCTCGTCTTGCGTTGCTCGTAATAGGCCTTGGCATCGGCGTCGCTGATCGCATCGGGCTTAGCCAGTTCGGTGGGCGCGAGCGCGAGCAAAGTAATCTTCCGATACTCGGGCGCACGGAACAGAGTTTTGCGTTCCTCAAAATATTTGGCCAGCTCCTCTGGAGTCGGCGTCGGTATCTCGCCAGCCTGAGGCGTCCCTAGCGTCACATATTCGATCTGGCGCTTTTCATTGCGGTACTGATTGAGTACGGCCATCGCCGTCGTCGGCACTTTCATGTCACTGGTGATGCTTTGCGCGATTTGCCGCCGCAACATCGTGCGTCGTTGCTCGTCGATGAAACGGCTCTCAGTAAAGCCGGCTTGGCGGATGATTTGTTCGAAGCGCGCGCGATCGAATTGGCCGTTGGGGCCGCGGAAGGATGGATCATCGGTAATGCGTTTGGCGATGTCAGCATCAGCGAGGCCGAGGCGCAATTTCTTGGCCTGCTCATCGAGAGTGGTTTCAGCTATCAGCTGGCCGAGCAGTTGCCGGTCGAAGCCACGCGCGCGGGCCTCATCGGGTGTAATAGGCCGGCCGACCTGGCGTCCCAGCTGTTGGAGGCGCTCGTTGTAGAATTGCCGGAACTGTTCGATCGAAATCTCAGCGCCGCCGATGGTCGCCACTGCATTACGGCCAAAGCCTCGAAAAATGTCGCCGATGCCCCAGACTGCGAAGCTGATAGTGATGAACCCCATAATGGCGGCCATGAGGGCCTTGCCGAGCCAGGTCGAGGAAGCTTTGTGGATACCACGGAGCATGCGCGCGTTTTTTCGTGAATTACGATGGCTGGTTTAGTGGATGACCGCGCTTGTCTAGCGCAAGCGCGGCGGGCGCACCATAGTGGCCGAGCCAACACCTTGCAACTCAAGAAGGATTGGCTTGCATCGGGATACTCTGGCATTGCCCAAGCGGACCTGATAACCGCACACGGAAAAGGATTTTTCGATGGCGGCCGCCAAGATAATTCCACTCGTCGCCGGCAACTGGAAAATGAATGGGCTAGCCGCCTCACAGGGCGAGCTGACCAGGATCATAGCCGGGGCCAGAGCGGTCGCAGGCAAGGCCAATCTGATGATTTGTCCGCCGGCAACGTTGATTGCAAGCTTTGCCGCGGCGGCGCGGGGTTCGGAGGTGGCCATCGGCAGTCAAGACTGCCACGCCGAGGCCGCCGGCGCGCATACCGGTGATATCTCGGCAGAGATGCTGGCAGACGCCGGAGCCCGCGCGGTTATCGTTGGCCATTCGGAGCGGCGCACCGATCATCACGAGACCGATGCGCAGGTGCGTGCGAAGACGCAGGCAGCATGGCGGGCCGGGTTAGACGCAATCGTCTGTGTCGGCGAGCAGCGGGCGGACCGCGCAGCTGGCAAGACGCTCGATGTGGTTGGTAGGCAGCTTAGCGGTTCGCTTCCGGACGGATCCACTGTTGCCAAGCTGGTGATCGCCTATGAACCCGTGTGGGCAATCGGAACCGGTCTCACACCGACACCGGCGGACGCCGCCGAAGTCCATGCGTTCGTTCGCAAGCGGCTGACCGAGCGCTTTGGCACGGAGGGTGGGCGCATTCGCATTCTCTATGGCGGTTCGGTCAAGCCTGACAATGCCAAGGCGCTTCTGACCGTTCGCGACGTCAACGGAGCCTTGGTCGGCGGGGCGAGCCTTAAATCCGAAGATTTCCTTGGTATTGCTGCGGTTTACCGATAGCCGCGGCAAGGGTGGAAAAGCGGCAAGCGATCGTGTAGAGACCGCGGCGAATTCCTATATGGACCATAGCGCGCCGCCTGGGCGGGAAGCCCGGAACGCCAGGGTTTGAACGGATATTGGACTGATGCAGCACGTCATCATTGTCATCCACTTGATGCTCGTTCTCGCGCTCATTGGAGTTGTGCTGTTACAGCGCTCCGAGGGTGGCGGGCTCGGAATCGGTTCTACCGGTGGCTTTATGACCAGCCGCGGCACTGCCAATGTTCTTACGCGGGCAACTGCGGTCCTCGCGGGGTTGTTCTTCGTAACCAGCCTGATGCTGTCGATCCTGGCTGGGATCAACCGCAAGCCGACGTCGATCCTGCAAAGTGGCGGCGCACCGACCGCACCTGGCGCACCGACGCCGCTTGGCGGCGGCGGCCTGCTTAATCAGCTGCAAGGCGGAGCCCCGTCGGCGCCCGCGTCTCCAGCAGCCCCGTCGGGGCCGCAAGTGCCACAGTCGAAATAAAATCGCGAACGAAGGGCCGGGAAAATCCGGCCCTTCAGCGTTATGGAGTGCATTTAGGACTTGAAGCGAACATGAAAATTACATTGCAAATATCTGGAAAGCCGAAAAATTTGTGGGCTACACACAGGCGCAGGCCGGCTCTCTGCTTTTCGCGCTCGTCGAATCGATTCGCGGAGGCTAAAGGTTAGGTCCCATGGCGCGGTACATCTTCATCACCGGCGGCGTGGTTTCCTCACTCGGTAAGGGTCTTGCATCCGCGGCGCTCGGCGCTCTTTTGCAGGCGCGCGGCTATAAGGTCCGCCTGCGCAAGCTCGATCCCTATCTCAACGTCGATCCCGGAACGATGTCGCCCTATCAGCACGGCGAGGTATTCGTTACCGACGACGGCGCCGAGACTGATCTGGATCTCGGCCACTACGAACGCTTCACCGGCCGCCCCGCGACACGCCACGATAACATTACCCCCGGCCGCATTTATCAGGACATCCTCGCGCGCGAGCGGCGCGGCGACTATCTCGGCGCAACCATTCAGGTAATCCCGCACGTCACCAACGCCATCAAGGATTTCATCCGTGAGGGCAACGAGGGTTTCGATTTCGTGCTGTGTGAGATCGGTGGCACCGTCGGCGACATCGAAGGACTACC
>DASWAK010000357.1:0-2419 GCA_036391175.1 Pseudolabrys sp. | reverse complement strand
GTGGTGGCGTTGGTGGGTCCGCTGTTGATCAGCTGGGGCAACTATCGCTCGCTATTCGAGGCCCAGGCAAGCCGTCTCACCGGCGTCAATGTGCGCGTGACCGGCGCGATCGAGGCCCGCCTGCTTCCTTCGCCACAACTCACGCTGCATGACATCGCAATCGGCGACGGCCGCGATACGATCCGCGCCCGCTCGCTCGGCGTCGAATTCGCGCTAGGCCCATTGATGCGCGGTGAATGGCGCGCCGCCGAGATGCATTTTGCCGGCCCGCAGGTCAGCCTTGGTCTGGATGCGTCCGGCCAAATACTTGCGCCAAACCTGGCGGTCGCCTTCAAACCTGATGAATTATCGGTAGACCGGCTGAGCGTTGAGGACGGTACGGTCACACTCACCAACGCGGCCAATGGTGCAAGCGTCACGCTCGAAGGGGTGTGGTTCAAAGGCGAGGCGCGCTCGCTTGTCGGTCCTGTGAAGGGCGAAGGTGCCGTCACCATCGCTGGCCAGCTTTATCCTTATCGTGTCGCTCTCGGCCGACTGAGCGATGAGGGCGCGCTCAAGCTGCGCGTCAATGTCGATCCGGTAGATCGGCCGCTCAGTATCGAAGCCGACGGCACGCTGGCCTTCGCTGCCGGCAAACCGCATTTCGACGGAATGCTGAGTTTATCGCGGCCGGTCGGGATTAGCGCGCGTGGCGCAGCACAGCAGGCGCAAACTTTGACGCAGCCCTGGCGGGCGAGCGGAAAGATCAAAGCAACCGGACAATCGGCGCTGATGGAGAATGTCGATTTCCAATACGGTTCGGAAGAGCTGGGGTTTAAGCTTACCGGGGTTGCCGATTTCAGGTTCGGGACGCGTCCGCGTTTCGACAGCGTGCTGTCCGGACGGCAGATTGACCTCGATCGCGTCGCGTCTGGCACCGATGCAGCGCGGCAAGCGCCGGTCGCGGCCATTCGCAAGCTTGCGGAAGTAGCCGCTGCCGCGTTTCGTCCAACGCTGCCGATTCAGATCGGCGTCGGGATCGATCAAGTGACGCTCGCTGGAAAAAGCATCCAGAATTTGCGTGGCGACATCAGCAATAGTGCCGACGGATGGGATCTCGATCGGCTTGAATTTCGCGCGCCCGGCATGACGCAAGTGCGCCTGAGTGGCCATCTCGATGTCGGAACCGACGGGGCCGCCTTTGCGGGGGCCGCCGAAATCGATGCGTCCGATCCGAAGACGCTGGCGGCCTGGCTGGAAGCCCGCACAGAGACCCCGCAAGGCGAGCTGCGGCCCATGAGCGTGCGCGGCAACGTGACGCTCGCCGGCGACAAAATTGCGGTCGAGGGTCTCAAGGCGGAGTTCGAGCGTGAGCTTGTGACCGGCCGCTTGGCCTATTTCCTCCCGTCCGGCAAGCGACCCGCTAGATTTGATGCCGAGTTAAAAGCGCCTCAGTTCGACATCGATGCCGCGCTCGATTTTGGTAAGGCGTTGCTCGCCGGTTCCGCGCTGGAGCGGCCGCGCGAGATGAGCGTCGCCGCAGATATTGACCGTGCCACGCTCGCCGGCATCGAAGCGCGTGATGCGCACGTGCGTATTAAAGTTGACGCAAATGGCTTGCAGGTCGATCGTTTGTCAGTCGGCGATTTCGCTGGCGGTAATTTTTCAGCGAGTGGTCGGGTCGAAACCGGCGGTCATGCGCCGCACGGCACGCTTTCCCTTGATTTCGAGGCAAAGCAAACCGCCGCAATCACCGCCATGGCCGGGAAGTTTGCTCCGAAAGCCGTCAATCCAATTTTAAGCCTGCTCGACCGGGTCGATCATGCGAAGCTGCACGCCACGCTTGAAGTAACGGGCGAAGACGAATCGCCTATTACTGTCGCCCAACTGGCGCTGGCCGGCGATCTCGACGATCTGCGTATTGATGCGGACGCGGACGTGCGCAGCGACTGGAGCAAACCTTCCGCGGCTGATGTTCACATCAATGGGACCATCAATGCGCTGCAGGGCGCGCCGCTTATCAAGCTCATGAGCCTTGACCGGATTGTGGCGGCCGGAAACGGACCGGGCCAACTGAAGCTGGAGTTGGCGGGACTGGCCAATAACGACATGAAATTTGAGATACGACTGTCCACAGGTGGCCTGTTGGCCCAGGCGAGCGGGAGCGGACGGTTTTTCGAAGAACAAGACACCAAGGTCGTAGCAAACTTGCAGGTGATGAAAGCCGATCTGCGACCGTTGCAGCCGGCTGGCGCCGTTTCGTCGTCACTGCAGATGACATCGCGCGTCGCGATTGTGGGCAGCGCCGTGACATTCGATTATATTGACGCGAAGCTCGCGGGCTCCAGCATTCGAGGCCGCCTTGCTGTCGACAATGCTTCGCCTCGCCGAATTGACGGCATGCTCGAAGCCGATGCGGCCGACGTCCCGGCATTGATCG
>DASWAK010000356.1:0-3066 GCA_036391175.1 Pseudolabrys sp. | reverse complement strand
CGGGCAGGGGCGACCGTCATGGGGCCCGCAGGTGCTACGAGACCGGCGCGCGCGAGTAGCCAGCCGGCGACCATTGTTTCTGCAAGCGGAACGGCCAAGGCGAAACGCCCGACCACGCTGAGAATGGCGAAGCCATCCGCTAGGCTTGCGT
The DNA here is from genome assembly GCA_036391175.1 of Pseudolabrys sp. GTDB lineage: Bacteria > Pseudomonadota > Alphaproteobacteria > Rhizobiales > Xanthobacteraceae > Pseudolabrys. The sequence continues at coordinate 2,915 of DASWAK010000356.1, read as the reverse complement.
CCGAACCGCCTAGTTTTTCTGGAACCCAAGCGAGTGGCAGCCCGGCTTCACTAAGCGCGCGCCAAAGCGTTTCCTTCCAGTGCTCGTCCTTGGCACGGTTGACGCTCTGGGGATCGGCGAGGTCCGCAAGAATACGCGCCGCCACTTCGGCGACGATATGGTCATTCTCGCCCGCCACGATTGCTTCGCTCGTTTTCCGCTCTTACGTCGATTTTTTCGACAGCCGTTGTGGGTTCTCGATATGAGCAATGGTGGGGCTAAGCGAGACAGTTGGCAAGCGAGCCAGGATTTCCGGACTGCTTACAATTGCTGCGGTGCGGCTTGACAGTCCCGTTGATCGCGAAATTCGCACCGGGTAGCGTGACCATCAAAACAGAAAAATCAATGCCCGTGGCCACCGTCGGGTGCATAAGGTGGAACTCGGGGGGCGACTTGGGAGGATAGCATGATGATTTTTTTTGCTTTCGCGGTGGCCATTCTGGCCGTTGCATCGATAAGCAATGTGCAGGCGGCGGAGCCAAAACACGGCGGAATTTTGAGAGTCTACCATCGCGAGACGCCGCCGAGTCTGTCCATTCACGAAGAGGCAACCTTTTCGGTCAACGTCCCAGCAATGGGCCTCTACAACAATTTGGTCATCTACGATCAGCACAAACCACAAAACAGCATGGGCACCATCGAGCCCGAGCTCGCCACTAGCTGGGCGTGGAGTGCGGACAACAAGAATCTCACTTTTAAGCTACGGCAGGGTGTGAAGTGGCACGACGGTGTGCCCTTCACCTCCAAGGACGTTAAATGCACGTTCGATCTCTTGCAGGGCAAGAGCCAGGACAAATTCCGCAAGAACCCGCGTAAGGATCTGTTCAAGAATATTTCCGAGGTCACCACCAACGGCGACTACGAAGTGACGCTGCATCTCGCTCGACCGCAGCCGTCGCTACTGGCCATGCTCGCGTCCGGCTATACGCCGATCTATTCGTGTCACGTGCCCGCCGCGCAGATGCGCACGCATCCGATCGGCACGGGGCCGTTCAAGTTCGTCGAATTCAAGCAAAACGAATCAATCAAGCTCACAAAAAACATCGACTACTGGAAGAAGGGCATGCCGTATCTCGATGGCATCGAATACACCATCATCAGCAACCGTGCGACCGCCGTGCTCGCCTTCGTCGCCGGCAAGGTCGACATGACCTTCCCGACTGAGATGACCGCAGCACTCATCAAGGACATCAAGGCTCAGGATGCGACCGCGATTTGCGAGATCGCGCCGATCAACGTCAGCACCAACCTGATCATCAATCGCGAGAACCCGCCGTTCAATAACATCGAGTTACGCAAGGCAATGGCGCTGGCGCTCGACCGCAAGTCGTTCATTGACATCATCTTCCAAGGGCAGGCCGATGCCGGCGGCACGCTGCTGCCGCCGCCGGAAGGCGTTTGGGGCATGCCCCCCGACATGCTCAAGACCATTTCCGGCTATGGCGATGTGAACAAGGATCGCGAGCAGGCTCGCGAGATCATGAAGAAGTTCGGCTATGGACCGGACAAGCCGCTCAAGATCAAGGTCTCCACGCGCAATCTCGCGACCTATCGCGACCCGGCGGTGGTACTGATCGACCAGCTCAAGACCATCTACATCGACGCCGAGCTCGATCCCGTTGAATCGAGCCAATGGTTCGCGAAAGTCGCGCGCAACGATTATTCCGTCGGTCTTAATCTGACCGGCAACGGCATCGACGATCCGGACCAGGCTTTCTATGAAAATTATGCCTGCGGCTCCGAGCGCAACTATACCCACTATTGCAACAAGGAATTGGAAGCGCTGTTCGACAGGCAATCGGTCGAAACCGACGTCGAAAAGCGAAAGAAAATGGTGTGGGAGATCGACAAGAAGCTTCAGGAAGACGTAGCGCGTCCGATCCTGATGCATGCGCGGTCGGGCACCTGCTGGAAGCCCTATGTGAAGAACATGACCATCATGAACAACAGCGCCTACAACGGCTACCGCTACGAGGACATCTGGCTGGATTAATGAACGCAGCTCCAGCACGCCTGGCCGATAGAGGGCGGCCAGGCGCGCTTTCCGCCGCGGAAGATGGGAGGCCATGGTGGGGACTTATCTGATCAGGCGCTTCTTTTTGATGCTCCTGACGCTGTTCGGAATTTCCGTGCTCGTGTTCACGATGCTGCGGGTGGTGCCCGGCAACATCGCGGATATCCTATTTGATGCTGCCGGAATGATCGACACTGCCGAGAAGGGCAAGCTGGAAAAGCAGCTCGGCCTCGATCGGTCGATCGCCGTGCAATACGTGCAATGGATCGGCGGGCTCGCGCACGGCGATCTTGGCTATTCCTACGTGTCGGAGAAGCCGGCGATCGACGAGATTCTGCCGCGCATTCCGATCACCGCCAAGCTCGCCGGACTGGCGCTGACGTTTGCGATTCTGTTCGGCGTTCCGCTCGGGGTGATCAGCGCAGTCAAGCAGAATTCCGGGCTTGATTACGCCCTGCGCGTCATCAGCCTGAGCGGATTGTCGATGCCGTCGTTCTGGCTCGGTCTGTTGATCCTGATGGCGTTCGTGAAATATTTCGGCACTATCCCGATCTACAGCAGCGCGCCGACAGGATTTTGGAGCGCATTGGGACTCTACAGCGTGCCGGCGGCGGCGGTTGGATTTCGCAGCTCGGCGCTGGTCATGCGCCTGACGCGCTCGTCGATGCTGGAGGTGCTGCGGCAGGATTACATCCGCACCGCGCGTGCGAAAGGCGCGTCGGATTCAAACGTCAATTACAACCATGCTCTCCGCAATGCGATGCTTCCAGTCGTCACGGTGATCGGCATCGAGGCCGCCTTCCTGATGGGCGGCCTGATCGTCACCGAGACGGTGTTCAACATACCGGGCGTCGCGCGCTTT
>DASWAK010000355.1:0-5994 GCA_036391175.1 Pseudolabrys sp. | reverse complement strand
CTGACAATTGGCGATGCCGGACCTCTGTTCGGCGCAAGACGCAAGTGTGGACCTGTGGTCCCTTGCCGCATGTAAGGAGGGCCGCATTGGCCAAGTTCCGTCAGAATGTCGAGGCGACCATACCCGCGCTGCGTCGCTATGCGCGGGCGCTGACCCGGGACTCCGACATTGCCGACGATCTGGTGCAGGACACGCTGGTGCGGGCGCTGCGCTCGGAACATTTGTTCCACGGCGGCGACGTGCGCAGCTGGCTGTACACGATCCTGACCAACCTCAATCGCAATCGACTGCGGTCGCTTGCACGTCGGCCGACCCTGTCGTCGATCGAGGACAACGACGCTCCGGATCTTGCCGGACCGGAGGCGGGCGGGCGCGACATCGAACGTGCGCTTGCCACGCTGGTGGAGGACCAGCGCAATGCACTGCTCCTAGTGGTGCTTGAAGGGCTGAGCTACCGCGAAGTGGCTGAGGTGCAAGGTGTGCCAATTGGCACAGTGATGTCGCGTCTGGCGCGTGCGCGCGTACAGATCAAAAACTATCTCGACGGCGGGCGCGCCGCGCTGCGCCGCGTGAAATGAATGAGAGAGAAGGTGAACCCATGATCGATCGCAATTCACCCGTGACCGAGGATGAACTGCACGCTTACATCGACGGCGAATTGCCGGCCGACCGCAGTGAAGTCGTGGCCGCGTGGCTTGCTGATCATCCCGAACAGGCCGCGCTGGTTGCGTCCTGGCGGGCGCAAGCCGAGAGCATCCGCGCGCGCTACGGCGCCGTTGCCGAAGAACCGGTACCTGAGCGACTCAAGCTCGACCAGGTGCTTAAGTCTGACCGAGCCAATGGACGGTCTTGGGCGGCAATGGTTGCCGCCGCGGCTGTTGCGGCATTTGTTGTCGGTGGTACGGCCGGCTGGATGGCACGCGGCGCTTCTGCCGCTGCTCCGACCGGCTTCGATGTATTCGCCAGCGAAGCGCTCGATGCATACAAGCTCTACGTCGTCGAGGTGCGCCATCCCGTTGAAGTCCCGGGCAACGAGCGGGCACACATGACTCAATGGTTGTCGAAGCGGCTTGGCGAGGATCTGCGCATTCCCGACCTGCAATCGATCGGCTTGAAGTTGATCGGTGGCCGGCTTCTTCCCGGTCCGACTGGCGCGGCGGCTTTCTACATGTACGAAAGCCCATCAGGCGAGCGCTTTACGATCTATTGTGCGAAGGCGAGCGAGCCGCAGACGGCGTTACGCTACACCAGCGGGGAGCAATTCGCCGCATTCTACTGGGTCGACGACAAGATTGCTTATGTTGTGAGTGGCCCGGCCGACCGCGAGCGGCTCGAAGGCGTGACCAAGACGGTCTACGAACAGGTCGACAAAGGTGCGGCGAAAAAGTCGTGAGTCTTTGTGTCCAAAACGCGGTCACCGCGAAGCGGTGCACCGCTGATCCGAGACCGTTCCAAACTCTGAATTTGGAAAGGATTCTGGGTCACTCCAAATCCTCACGCGGATCGTAAGGTTTCTTGTCGCGCCACTTCTTCATGAGTTCCTTGAACTCGTCGTCGACGCGTTCCGGCAGCACGATGCGGACAGTAGCGAGCAAGTCGCCGGCGCCGCTTTTCGCCTTGAGACCCTTGCCCTTGAGACGGAACGTGCGCCCGGAATTGGTGCCGGCTGGGATAGCCAACTCAACCGCGCCGTCGAGCGTAGGGACGCGCACCTTCCCGCCAAGCGCGGCTTCGTAAAGCGTGATCGGCAGCTCAAGTCGCAAATCGGAGCCATCCGGCTTAAACACCGGATGTGGCGCGACATTGATCGTGATCATCGCGTCGCCAGCTTTGCCGGTTGCGCTTGGCCAGCCCTGACCTTTCAATCGAATTTGCCGGCCGCTCGCTATGCCCGCCGGGATCTTGACCTCGACGTCCTTGCCGGTCGGCAGATGCACGCGGGTCTTGGTCCCCTTGGCAGCATCAGCAAGCGTGATCGTCAAGGATGCGTGCAGGTCCTGCCCCGCACCGGTTGTTGCGTCGAAATCCTCTGTCTCGAAGTGCTGGCCGAAACCGCGCGCCGCACCGGCACGGCCGCCGAACATCCCGCGCAAGAGCTCTTCGAAGCCCGCGCCGCCACCGCCGCCGGAACGCCGGAAGCCATCGGGGCCAAAGTTGAAGCTTTCGAAATGCGCACCGCCACCCGGGCCGCCGCCCGGTTGCGCGCCGAAACCTTCGAATCCCTGGAAGCGCGGCTTACCCTCAGCATCGATCTCGCCGCGGTCGAAGGCTTTGCGCTTGTCGCCATCGCCGACGATCTCGTAAGCGGCATTAAGCTCTGCGAACCGAGATGCTGCCTTCGGATCGTGCTTGTTGGCGTCAGGGTGCAATTTTTTAGCGAGGCGACGATAGGCGCTCTTGATATCGGCCTCACTCGCACCCTTGGAAACCCCCAGGACCTCGTAGGGGTCGCGCATCTTATCCAAACTCCCGTGAATCCCCTCGCCGGTCGAATACCGGCAGCCTAAAGCTCAATGTGGGGTCTGAGCGGCCTCGATGCAACGCAGATTGCGCATGGCCGACCGCTCAGGACCGCTTCCACGGCTTGAGCGTCCGCACTTCCCAATCGCCTTGCTGCTGCTTGCAGGCTTCTCCCTGCAGCCAAGCCTGCGAGCTGCGCGAGACAAAGCTCGCCAGGAAATCGCGGCAGGTCTGACCATCCTGTGTGTAAGAGGAGGCGATCGGGGTCACGGTGCCACGCGTACCGGTACCCGGATTTTCCCACGGCATGCTGGTGTCCTTCTCGCCGCGGCTGAGTACTGCGCTGACTGCAGCTCGTGCATAAGCGAGGTCGGCAGCGGGCGGCAATTGAGCGGCCTCCTTTGTCCCGGGTGGTGGCATGACCGAACCAGTGTTGTCGGACTTTTCGCCGAACAGCGAATCGAACTGACCAGAAAGGCCGCAACCGCCGCCGCAAAGCGACAACACAAGCGCGCCTGCAAGCGTCAAGCCGCGCCATAGGCGCGGGCACGCGCATCCACTATAAAGGCGACGGTATTGACGGGTACTGGTCCCGGCCACGCAAAGCACCCCAGCAGATGTCCGACACGGCACCGATTCAACACCCGAGTTGGTTAACGACTGGTGATTTCACCGCCGCCGATGAGCCTTTGCGCCTTTTTGCCGCTTGGCTGACAGAGGCGACGACCACTGAACCGCGTGACCCGACCGCCATGACGCTCGCCACCGTCGATACCGATGGCCTGCCGAATGCGCGGATGGTGCTCCTGAAAGGCGCCGACGAGCGGGGATTCGTCTTCTACACCAACATGGACAGCCAAAAGGGGCGGGAATTGGACGCCCGGCCGCTAGCAGCGCTGGTGTTCCATTGGAAGTCCTCGAATCGGCAGGTGCGCGTGCGCGGCTCTGTTGAGCGCGTCACCGATACCGAGGCCGACGCGTATTTCGCCTCACGCCCCAAGCAGGCGCAGATCGGGGCTTGGGCGAGTAAGCAATCGGCGCCGCTCGAAAGCCGGCTTGCCTTCGAGAAGGCTGTCGCCGTCTATGCCGCCAAATTTGCCGTTGGCGACGTCCCGCGCCCACCCAACTGGTCCGGCTATCGCATTGTGCCGCTCTCGATCGAGTTCTGGCAGGAGCGCCCGTTCCGCCTGCACGATCGCATTGAATTTAAACGAAATGCACCGGGCGCCCCGTGGAACAAGACGCGGCTCTATCCGTGAGCTAGCATCCCATTAGCGATCACACGCTAGAACCATCTTAGAGAAGGCATGCCTAGTTCACAAACGAACCAACCGCGCCGCACCCTGCTCCTTACCGGAGCAAGCCGCGGTATCGGTCATGCGACGGTCAAGCGATTCTCGGCGGCCGGGTGGCGCGTGATTACTTGTTCGCGGCATCCGTTTCCGGAAAATTGTCCTTGGGAGGCCGGCCCCGAGGATCACATTCAGGTCGACCTTGCGGATGAAGGCAACACGAACGAGGCGATCGCGGAAATTAAACGGCGACTCGACAACAAGGAATTGCACGCACTGGTCAACAATGCCGCGATTTCACCCAAGGCCGATGGCGGCAAACGCCTCGGTTCGCTGGACACGACCACCGCGGTATGGCGCCACGTATTTCGGGTGAATTTCTTCGCGCCGATCATGCTGGCGCGCGGACTTATGGAGGAGCTAAAATCGGCCAAGGGCTCGGTGGTGAACGTCACCTCGATTGCCGGCTCGCGCGTTCATCCGTTCGCCGGCGCAGCCTATGCAACCTCCAAGGCAGCACTGGCTTCGCTCACCCGCGAAATGGCGAGTGACTTCGGGCGACTCGGGATCCGCGTCAACGCCATCGCGCCAGGTGAGATCGACACCGCCATTCTCTCTCCTGGAACCGAAAAGATCGTGGAGCAAATTCCGATGCAGCGGCTCGGCACGCCCGACGAGGTCGCCAAGATCATTTACGTGCTGTGTACGGACACGAGCTCTTACGTGAACGGTGCCGAGATTCACATCGACGGCGGCCAGAACGTATAAGGTTGATGCGCTGGCTGTGCGAACGAGAGCGCAGAAGGTGTGGCCGCCCTTGTCTTACAGCCACTTCTTCCATTTGAAGAAGAGCACCGGCAGCACCGCCACCAGAACCATCAGGAACAGCGCGAACGGATAACCAAAGTCCCATTCGAGTTCGATCATGTTCTTGTGGAAATTCATGCCATAAATCGAGGCAACAAGCGTCGGCGGCATGAACACCACCGCGGCAATCGAGAATATCTTTATGATGTCGTTTTGCTGGATGCTGACGATACCGAGCAGCGCATCGAGCAAGAAGGTAATCTTGTTAGACAGGTACGTTACGTGGTCGGATAGTGATACGGTGTCGCGCTGCATCGACTGCAACTGTGCGCGTGTGTCCTTGGGCCATTTCATGGTGCCAGCTTCATTGGCGAGGAATGACAGCAAGCGGCCCACCGATACCAGACTTTCGCGCACCTTGGAGGTGAGGTCGCCCTTCCGGCCGAGCGCCTTGAGCACGTCGTTGTAGGATGGCGCTGCGGCCTCTTCCTCCGGCTCGAAGATCGAATGCGAGACTTGGTCAACTTCGGCGCCGATGCGTTCCAGGATGTCGGCAGAGCGATCGACCACCGCATCGAGCAGGTCCATCAGCACTGACTCGCCAGAAACTTTGGGCGGACAGGCACGCGCAAGCTTGTGCTCGACAATGGCGAAAGGACGCGGATCATCATAACGCACGGTCGCAAGCTTATGGCCTGAAAGAATGAAGGTGACTGGGGTAGTTTTGGGCGTCGCCGTGTCCGACTGGCACATCAGCGTCGCTGTCATGTAGCGTGCGCCGTTCTCCACATAGAGGCGGCTGGAGACTTCGATCTCCTGCATTTCTTCGCGCGTCGGAACGGCGATGCCGAGCAGCTTCTCGACCAGCTTGTCTTCCTGCACGGTCGGCGTGACCATATCGATCCAGACCGCTTCGTCAGGCGGCGGCGAGCCGGGATTGATGGCGATTCGCTCAAGCGTTGTGCCGTGCGCGATGTAAACCGAAAGCATACAATCACCATCTTGCGCATGATGTGCTCAGGATCATGCGGCGCCCGGATTATCTTCATGACCCGATCGCGCGGATTTGCGCAAGATATATAATGTCTGCCGCACGGCCGCATCGGCGGCCGCGCACTGCTTGGTGGCGGTGATGAGTAGCGGAAACCGGTTCGTCTATTACGCCGCAATCGGCGCGCAACCCGCTAGTCGCGATCGTAGGGCTCGAGGTGGGTCTCGGTCGCGTTGCGGTGCTCGCTTTGGTGGCGCACCGCCGCTGCAACCGCCGAAATCCCGATCTTGCCGTAGCGGTTGTCGAGGTTGGTGTATTGCCGGGCGGAGTCTTGCTTTTGCTCCGTTGCTTTCACACTCATAGTTCTGAACTCCAATCCTTCCTTGCGTTGTCCCCTCTGGACCTAATGTGGTGAATCACTGGGGCGGAATTGCGCGGCAAATC
>DASWAK010000354.1:0-1859 GCA_036391175.1 Pseudolabrys sp. | reverse complement strand
GATCACAACTGGTCCGCAATCTCGGCGTAGCGGAAGTTATAGGATGCCCTTGTGCCGCCCAAGGCGCGAATGACCCTGGCTGTGTGAAAACGCTGCGGCTGGAGTGATACGCGCGATATGATTCCCGGGCGATTTGCGGGGGAATCGGATGAGGCGCTTTGTTGAGGGCACGGATCGCGGACAGCGCACGCTGTTTCCAGAGTGCCTGGACGACTGGATCGGAGAGGACAATCCGGTGCGGGTGATCGACGTCTTTGCCGATGAACTCGATCTTGGCGAGCTTGGGTTCAGCGGTGTCGATCCGGAGGTAACGGGCCGGCCTTCATATCATCCTTCGGTACTGTTGAAGCTGTACATCTACGGCTATCTCAATCGGGTTCAGTCGAGCCGCCGGCTCGAGCGCGAGGCTGGACGCAATGTCGAGGTGATGTGGCTGACCGGGCGTTTGGCTCCGGATCACAAGACGATTGCCGATTTCCGTAAGGACAATGGCTCTGCCATCCGCAAAGTGTGCGCGCGCTTTGTTGCGCTGTGCCGGACGATCGGCTTGCTCACGCAGGGTAGCGTCGCGATCGACGGCAGCAAGTTCAAAGCAGTCAATAATCGCGACAAGAATTTTACCCGCGCCAAGATGGACCGGCGCATGGCACAGATCGAGGAGAGCGTCGCGCGCTATCTGCAGCAGCTCGACACGGCTGACCGGCAGGAGCCGTCCGAGGCGCTCAAAGCCAGGACGAGTCGGCTGAAAGCGCGGATCGAGAAGCTCAGGGAGGATATGCGGCGTCTTGAGGCTCTCAAAGTGCAAATGCTCGCCACCCCGGACCATCAGATATCTCTGACCGATCCCGATGCCCGCTCGATGGCGACGAGCGGCCGAGGCTCTGGTGTCGTGGGCTACAACGTCCAGGTTGCCGTCGACACCGAACATCATCTGATCATCACGCATGAGGTAACCAATGTCGGGACTGACCGGTCGCAGCTCGCGCACGTAGCCAAGGAGGCGAAGGCAACGCTGGGGGCGGACAACTTGGATGTTGTTGCCGATCGCGGCTACTTCAACAGCGAGGAGATCCTGGCGTGCGAGGAAGCGAGCATCACGGTCACGCTGCCAAAGCCGATGACCTCAAACTCAAAGGCGGAAGGGCGCTTCGGCAAGCAGGACTTCCGCTATGTAGATGGGGCGGACGTTTACATCTGTCCTGCCGGCGAGAGGCTCGCCTACCACTACACGAACGAGGAAAACGGATTGGTCTTGCGCCGCTACTGGACCAACGCCTGCCGGAGCTGCGCCATCAAGCGCAGTTGCACGACCGGCAAGGAGCGACGGATCACCCGATGGGAGCATGAGGGCATTCTCGAGGCAGTGCAGCGCCGGCTCGACGAGCATCCAGAGAAGATGCGCCAGCGGCGCGAGACGGTCGAGCATCCCTTCGGTACGATCAAGGCCCGGATGGGAGCAGCCCACTTCCTGATGAAGACGCTGCCACGGGTTGCCTCCGAGATGGCATTGCACGTACTGGCCTACAATCTTACGCGCGTGATGAACATCATCGGTGTCCAACCGCTCATGGCGGCCATGAGGGCATAGTCGTCGCAGACTTGTGCCCTTCTCCCGGCTCCGAGCCGCCCGAGGCGGCTAGAATCCGCGCCAGGAGACCTTGCAGACGCAAAAATCGCCAACCTCGGCAAAATGACCCTGCGAGAGGGCACTTCACCAGGTCGCGCCATGCCAATGCTTCGGCCAAGCCGTTTTGACACGACCAAGACCCATTGCAGACCACAGGCAGTTACTTCGGTGATAGTGTCAACATGCCTCCGTTGAGGCTATATGCTTCGTTCGCGTTGGCTACTTCTCGACA
>DASWAK010000353.1:0-3135 GCA_036391175.1 Pseudolabrys sp. | reverse complement strand
CCCATGACAATACTTCTTAGTCCGTCATCTTTTCTATCTTTATCCTATAACGGCAACCGCGGTGTTCGAACCAGGCTGGGTAGCGCTCGTTATCGACGACTCGCAGCAGGTCGAATTGCTCGGCGATCGTGCGCGCGGGGTCGAGACGGCTATCGGACGGTCGGCGGCGTGAATAGAACGATCTCTCTCCCAATTGCGGCATGCCCGCCGGGGGGATCGTCTCTGCAAGAAAACGGCGACAAAGGGACACCGTCATATCGCCAAGCTTCTCACGCAGCTCGCCAATAAGCTCGTGCCCCTCGCATTCGAGCGCGTCTCGGTAGATCACCGGTCCGCTGTCGACCTCGTTGATGGCCTCCAACAGGCAGACGGGGATGCGGCCCCTGCCTTCGAGAATTTGCCAGGTTAGAGGCGAAAATCCACGCCCCTTCGGCAGATCGCTCTCGTGCACGACGAGATTTCGTCGGTTACGGGCGAGAATCTGTGACGGTGTGACGTACACACACCCGAGATAGAAGGCGACCGCGCCCTCTCTGATGTCCTCGTGCTCGCGCGCGAAGGCCGCATCATCCCCGTTTTGACGCAGCTCGGTCACCAATTGCTCGGCGAACGGTATAATCCAGCTCGGATTATCAACCATAACGGTGATGCGACGCGGCTGATACCACCACTCTGGGACGGCCGTCATAACACAGCCTCCACCACTCTCGAGACGCCGCATCCATCTATCAGTGCGCTCGCACATTGTGCCAAACGTTTGCGGACTTCCCCGCTCCGGACAAGCGCTCCAATCCGATCGCGAAGCCGCGTCGTAAATTCATCATCAAGCATACCGCCATCGACGGCGGCCCCAGCTCCAATCATCAACCTGGCAATGCCGCGCTGGTTGTCGGCAAGCGTGACCAGGATCGACGGCAGACCAAGTACGGCGCGTTCGTACGCCGTCGACCCAGGCGCCCCAACGGCTAAATCAACGTTTGTCATTAGCTCGGCCATGTCCGCCACATCAATCAGCAGGCGCGCCTTGCCTCGCAACCGCTCGCGCACAGCGTCAACATGCGGGGCCCGCGACGACAGGACGACGGTGATAATAACATCATCGGCGACATCATCGAGTGAATCCAGCACGAGCATGGTGGCGTTTGCGGGATCAGTTGCACCGCATGACACCAGAATCTCCTTCACCGGCCGACCGTCGCGCCGTGCCAATGCCGTCTCGCGATGCGCGGCAAACGATCGACGCATCAGTGCGTATGCCGGCCCGGTGAGCACCCGCGTATGGGAAGGCACATATCCGGCATACAGCTCCATGCTGGTCGCAGCCGCATTCACCAGGATGTCGCAGTCATGTCGCTGACCGGGGCCGTCGTCGAGCACAAGGATCTTGCGCGCAAACTTGCGGCACGCCCTTTCGAATGCCGCATCGCGTTTGTAGTGGTCAATGACCAGAAGATCGACTTCTCCCGATGCCTCTTCGCACAGCACTTCCGGCTCATGATCCGCATCGCCGAGCACGCGCACGTTGAACCGGCTCGCCGCCAGTGCCGGGACCGTCGGGATCGTCTCGCTACCCACGGCAAAGCGGACCCGCCAGCCGCCCTCGCCAAGCGCTTCTGCCAGCGCCAGGCAGCGCGTTGCATGACCGGCGCCGATTAGTGGCGAGGCATCGCAACGGAACAAAGCGAATGGCGCGCTGGTCAAAAAACGAAAACTGGCCAGTGTGACGGATCTAACTAAATCGTTTCGACGAGCGGCGGCGGGTTAGAAATCGAGGGCCAGTCCCGCGGGCTATCGCTACGATTTCGTGCAGCTCTGAGGAAGTGTTGACGCGAACGATGATCGCGTCCAACATAGTCTGGCAAAGCGAAACAGCTGGCCAGCGCAAGTTGAACGTGAAAGCACTTTCGACGAGCGCTATTTACAGCGGCGGCGATATCGCCACAGCGACAACCTCACGTCCATAACTGTCCGTGGCTGCTTCCATGATTGCAATTTTCGACAACGTCGGTAGGTCCGATCAATGCATTACGAGAGTCGATAACTCCTGGACCACTCGATGGACATCGTCGTTTGTCATGGCCGGGAAAATCGGGATCGATAAGCAACGTGAATAATACCGATCCGCTCCCGGCAGTAACAAATCACCATAGCGGGCACGGTAATACGGCTGATGATGCAGCGGGATGTAATGCACCTGCGTGCCGATGCCTTTTTCGCGCAGCGCCTTCATCAGATGCGCGCGCGTGATGCGGATCGAATTAAAATCGATTAGAATGACATAGAGGTGCCAGCCGTGACGGCTCGTATCATGCGGCGCGGGACGAACATTCGGAGCCAGGGGAGCCAGTAACCGGTCGTAAAGCATAGCGATTTCGCGCCGCCGTGCAGCGAACTGGTTGAGTTTCGTGAGTTGCGAAATACCGAGCGCGCAAAGTAGGTCGGGTATTCGATAGTTCCACCCAATCTCCTGCATTTCGTAATACCAAGAATTCGCCGTCCCATTGTCGAAAGCCAAATTGCGATTAACGAAGCTGCCAGAATCGCGGCTCATGCCATGTGACCGCAACCTTCGCATTCGGTGGGCCCGTTGGGACTCTCTGGTCGTTACGACCCCCCCCTCGCCGGTCGCAATCGCCTTGACAGGATGCGTCGAAAAACAAACCGCCGCCGATGAACTGGAGGCCACATCCGGCACACCAAGAGCGTGGCAAGCATCCTCAACCAGCGTAATGCCGCGAGGGGCAGCCGCCTGAGCCAGCCTACCCATGTCGCCGACTTGACCGTTCAGGTGTACCGGAAATGCAGCCGTCAATTGTTTGCCGCCGTCGTAACGGTCGGCCGCGGCTGTAAACGTTGCCTCGGTCATCAGACCGGTATCCGCATCAACATCGGCGAAGGTGACCTCCGCCCCAGTCATCCTCACGACATTAGCAGTCGCGAGGAATGTCATGGCCGGAACCACAGCCGCCTGATCGGGCGAGAGATCGAGCGAAAGCGCGGCGAGGTGCAGAGCTGCAGTTCCTGAATTGCAAGCAACCGCGTGCGGCGCACCGGTGGCTTTCGCGAATGCATGCTCGAACTCCTCAACCTTTGGGCCGCCGGTCAAATACTCCGCGCGCAATGTCGCTGCAACGG
>DASWAK010000352.1:0-2992 GCA_036391175.1 Pseudolabrys sp. | reverse complement strand
ATGGCGAGCGGCGTGCTCGTGCCCATCAACAGCGTATAGCCGTCAGGTGCTGCTTTGGCGGCCGCATTTGCGGCAAGCACGGTGCCGGCGCCGGGACGATTCTCCACTACAAAGGGTTTTGCAAGCCGTTCCGAGAGCGCTTGGCCAAGCATCCGCGCCAGAATGTCGGTCGCACCTCCCGCCGCATAAGGACACAGAATGGTCACGCTCCGTGCGGGATAGTCATCCGCCCCCGCCCGCGAAATTGGCAGACACAGGACCAAACAGGCAGCAAGCACCGCGGCACTGAGGATTGCCCGTCGCACATTTCCTCCAGAATACTTTTATTGCTTCTGGTGAATAATATCAGTTGGCGCGGTTTGCTTGAAGCCTCCTGACGTCCCCCATCTCTTGGACTATTTGGACTTTTTCAGTCGCTGACGCTTGCGCCGGCGCACGCCGGGGCCGCCGTCGTCGTCGATGAGAGGACCTTTTTTCAAAGCATAATGCACGCGTGCGGACATCATCGCAGCGTTACAGACCGAGATAGACGCGCCTGATGTCGTCATCGTTGGTAAGTTCGCGGGCCCTGCCCTCGCGCACGATGCATCCATGCTCGAGCACGTAAGCACGTTCTGCGATGGAGAGGGCCGATTGAGCGTCCTGTTCGACCAGAAGCACGGCCGTGCCAGCCTGTTGAATGGCGCGGATCACCTGAAAGATTTCAATCTTTAGACGGTGGGCGATGCCGACTGATGGCTCATCGAGAAGAAGCAACATCGGCTTGCCCATGAGCGCGCGAGCGACGGCCAGCATTTGCTGTTCCCCGCCCGATAGCGTGCTTGCCTGCTGGGTACTGCGATCCTGAAGAACCGGAAATAACGCATAGACTCTCTCAAGATCGCGAGCAATGCCAGCCCTGTCGCTCCGTAGGTACGCACCCAGCATTAGATTTTTTGACACGCTGAGCTCGGGAAACACACGGCGACCTTCGGGACAGTGGCAAATCCCAAGACCGACCACCTCGTGGGCTGGCCGCCGATCGAGCGTGCTGCCCTTGAACCTGATGTGCCCGGATGAAAGCGGCACTGTGCGCGCGATCGCTTTGAGCAATGTCGTCTTGCCAGCGCCATTCGATCCCAGCACAGCGACAAGCTCGTTCGGTTCGACGCGAAGCGATAATCGGTCGAGCGCCAGCGCCTTGCCATAACGGACGACGATGTTCTCGATTTCAAGCAGGGCTGACATTCTTATTCCGATCCACAGCATCAATTTGTGCTGTGCCAAGATAGGCTTCGATCACGCGCGGGTGACGAACGATCTCAGCAGGGGTGCCGATCGCGATGATCTCACCGAAGTCCATGGCGATGATTTCTTGCACCAGTTGCATAAATTCGCGCAGCTTGTGCTCAATAAGCAGAATGGTTAGTCCTTCGCTCTTGTGCAGCTTACGGATTAGATCGGCAAGCGGCCCGACTTCGCCCGCGCCGAGACCTGCGAATGGCTCATCGAGCATCAGCAGTTTTGGCTTTGTGGCCAACGCCCGCGCGATTTCCAGACGGCGGAGATCGCCGTACGGTAAAACATCGACCGCGAATTCCGCCTGATCACCGAGGCCCACTTGATTGAGTAACGCGTGCGCTCGCTCGCGCGGCTTGCCGGAGTGGCGCACGCGCGGCGCGAGGCAAGCAACCTCGACATTCTCCACCACAGTCATGCCGGCGAATGGTCGTGCAAGTTGAAAGGTACGCGCGAGCCCACGATTGACGATTTGGTACGGTACAAGGCCTGCAAGCGAGTGGCCATCGAACAGGACTAAACCGCTGTCTGAGCGGATGAACCCGGTCAAAAGATTGAACATTGTCGTCTTGCCGGCGCCGTTCGGTCCGAGAACCCCCGTGATCGAGCCAGGCTGCAGATCGAACGACACATCCTTGACGGCATGGAGGCCAAAAAAATGTTTATTCAACCCTTTCACCTCCAGCAGGGCTTTCATGAGAACATGACCCGAATGCGTCGCCACAGCGGGGCAATCGCGCCCTGCGGCAAGAAAAACAGAATGACCACAAGTACGAGGGTATAAACCCATAATCGGTATTCGCTCAGGCCGCGCAATGTTTCCGTCAGCACATTGAGCAAGAGCGCACCGCCGATTGGGCCGTAGATCGATCCCATGCCGCCGACATAGACCATGATGATAATGTTGATCGACAAGATCACCGTAAATAGGTCTGGTCCGACTTGCAGCTGATAATGTGCGTAGAGTGCGCCGCCGAGCCCAGCGATCGCAGCGCTGATCATCAGTGAGACGATCTTGTAAAAGGTCACATTTATGCCGGCAGCCTGACACGTTGCCTCGTCGCCGCGGATCGCGCGCAAGATGAGGCCCCAGGGAGAATTGGCGACCAATTTGAGGAAAACGGCACTTACTACTAGAACACTGAGCGTAAAGTAATAATAGGCCAGCGTTGAATCGAGAATCGGAAATAAGCCATTGAGGCCGTCTTGGCCGCCCGTATAACGCGAGAAAATGATGGTGAGGTTTTGCATCACGGCTGACGCCGAGAGCATCGCGAGCGCGAAATATGGACCGCGCAGGCGCAAGGTTGGGAAACCCATCAGGAGACTAAACAAGACCGCTACAAATGGCGCTGCAAGCAGGCTCCACCAGGGGCTGGCGCCGAAGTTTACATTGAGGAAACCTGCAGTATAGGCACCCGCGCCAATAAAGAGCGAGTGACCGAAATTCTCGCGGCCGGTCAAGCCAGACATGAAGTCCCAGCTTGCTGCCCACATGCCGTAGCATAGCGCGACAGTCATTACGCCGACGATGTAACTTGAACCGAATACCAGAGGTATCGCCGCCAACACGGTCACAGCGAGCAGGGCGCCAATCCAATCGACCTTAAGAACAGTCATGCCCCTGCCCTCTGCTCGCCCGCATCAGGCAGGCGACGTCTTGCCGAAGTCGGTTGCGCTCATTCAGAAGGCAGCGCGCTTGCCGAAGAATCCG
>DASWAK010000351.1:0-3819 GCA_036391175.1 Pseudolabrys sp. | reverse complement strand
ATTCGAAATCGGAATTGGAAGATTAGGGCCGGCTGCGCGAGCATTGTGCCTCAAGGAGATTCGCCATGATCGTAACCGTTTTTCGCTCCCGCCTGATGCCCGGTGCGCACGAGGAATATGTCGCTCTGGTCGACCGCATGGTTGAGTTGGCCGCGACCATCCCTGGCTACATCTCGCACAAGGGCTTCTTCGCCGACGACGGCGAGCGGGTGACGGTGGTCGAGTTCGAGCATGAGGAAGGAATGCGAGCCTGGCGCATGCATCCCGAGCACCGTGCCGCCCAGAAGATGGCGCGCGAAGTTTACTATTCCGAATATAGCGTTCAGGTATGCAACGTAGTGCGCGAATCCAAATTTAAACGCGAGGAGCGTGCGGCGAGCTGAATTTCAGCGTTTTTGAAGTGACGCCATAATGCATATCTGGGCACGCGCCGCCGCTATTGACCGGCCCGCCGGACGCCTTATGAAAAGGCCACACAGGGGTAGCACCGGAGCCTAGGGCCTATGGAAAAATTTACCACGCTGGAAGGCGTCGCTGCGCCCATGAAGATCATCAATGTCGACACCGACATGGTGATCCCCAAACAATATCTGAAGACGATCAAGCGCACCGGGCTGGGCAAGGGCCTATTCTCGGAAATGCGCTACAAGGACGATGGCAGCGAGAACCCGGACTTCGTGCTCAACAAGCCCGCCTATCGCAAAGCCAAAATCCTGGTTGCCGGTGACAATTTCGGCTGCGGGTCATCGCGTGAGCACGCGCCCTGGGCGCTGATGGATTTCGGCATCCGCTGCGTGATCTCCACGTCGTTCGGCGACATCTTCTACAACAACTGCTTCAAGAATGGTGTGCTGCCAATCCGCGTGTCGCCGGAAGACCTCGAGAAGTTGTTCGACGATGCTGACCGCGGCGCTAACGCGACGCTGACCGTCGACCTCGAGAAACAGGAGATCCGCGGCCCGGATGGCGGCGTGGTTCATTTTGAGATCGACTCGCACCGTAAGCATTGTCTGCTCAACGGCCTCGACGATATCGGCCTGACCAAGCAGAAGCAAAGCAAGATCGAAAGCTACGAGCAGAAAGCTGCCGCGGCGCGCCCTTGGGCCTAACCGCGCTTCGCTACCGCGTCCGCGATCGCAACGGTTCGTCGCGCCATGTCGGCGTGCAACCGTTCGACCATGCGGCCATCAATCGACACAACGCCTTTGCCTTTGTTCTCGGGCAAGTCGAACGCTACAATCATCTTGCGCGCCTGCTCGATCTCGGCCGACGAAGGTGAAAACGCCTTGTTGCACGATTCAATTTGATTTGGGTGAATGAGTGTTTTGCCGTCGAAGCCGAGTTCGACGCCTTGCATACACTCCTTAATGAAGCCGTCGGCATTGCCAATATCGTTATAAACGCCATCGAGAATATCGATACCATAGACGCGCGCAGCCGCGATGCACATGGATAGCCACGGCAACATCGGGGCTCTGCCTGGCACCAGGCGCGCACGGGTATCCTTTGCGAGGTCATTCGTGCCCATCACAAAGCCGGAAAGCCGTGTTTCAGAATCACGTGCCGCCGCGGCGATCTGCAGAATGTTAAAGATCGCAAGCGGGGTTTCGATCATTGCCCACACTCGCGTCTTGTGATCGGTACCCATATCGAGCAGGCGGCGGCCGATCAGCTCCAGTGTGTCCGCGCTCGACACCTTTGGTATCAGGATGGCATCGGGCGCAGCGTGTGCGGCTGCTGAAAGATCATCGGCATGCCAGGGGGTATCGACACCGTTGACGCGGACGAACACTTCGCGCGCGCCAAAACCGCCTGCTTTGACGGTGTCGGTCACTTGCTGGCGCGCTGCTTCCTTAGCCTCGGGTGCAACCGAATCCTCGAGGTCAAGAATCACGCCGTCGACAGGCAGCGTCCTCGCCTTTTCCAACGCGCGCGCATTGGAGCCCGGCATATAGAGGAGGCTGCGACGCGGCCTGATAGTCATTGGAGATTGTCTCCCTATCTTCGACCCCCACCCTATCGCCGGTGTAACCTGCATGCCACTCCCACATTTCAGCGGATTGCCAATAGTGACGCGACCGTGATTGTGTGAGGGCGCGTTACGATTTTCACGAGCAGCAGATCATGCCATTCCCTCAGCAACTGATCGACGGCTACCGCGCGTTTCTCATCGGCCGGCTGCGCCACGAACAGGACCGCTATCTCGGCCTCGCTGAAAGCGGACAATCACCGCAGATTATGGTCATCGGCTGCTGCGACTCGCGTGTCTCGCCAGAAGTCATTTTCGATGCGCGCCCGGGCGAGCTGTTCGTCGTACGCAATATCGGCAACCTGGTGCCGCCTTATACGCCGGATGGCGCACAGCGCGCGGTTTCCGCCGCACTTGAATTCGCTGTGCAGGCACTTAAGGTGAAACACATCGTCGTGCTCGGCCACGCACAATGCGGCGGTATCCGCGCCTTTGCAGAGCAACCCGAACCGCTTTCACCCAGCGATTTCATCGGACATTGGATGGCGTTGATTGCGCCGGCAGCGGCGGCGGTCGGTCCGCGCGGCGACCGACCGCTGGGCCATTATTTCACGCAACTCGAGCAAGCCTCGATCGTCAAGACGCTCGACAACCTGATGACATTCCCATGGATAAGGACCTTGGTTGAGCGCGGCGCGCTCACGCTGCATGCCGCCTATTTCGGCGTGGCAACGGGTCAACTCTCGGTGCGCGATCCGACGACCGGAAAGTTCGTGCAAGTCGCGGCCGACGACTATACGCGGCTGTTTGCACAACCGCGCTTCTGATCGAGACCGCTCGTGCTACTTACCGGGCCTCAACGGTGATTCATTGGATCTTCCTGCAAAATCTAGAACGGCGAGGTACCTGTGCCCGCGAACTTTCAGGAACTGGCACAGCAAATACGGATGCAAGATATCGCCGCACTGCGTCTCAGCGTGACATCTTAGCAACGATCGCAAATCGAAAAGATCGATGGAGCGGTCTATGCCGCTCGGCGCTTCGCCTGAATCAGCTTGCGATTGATCAGGCACTCGGCGATCTGAATGGCATTGAGCGCCGCGCCTTTGCGCAGATTGTCCGAAACAACCCACATCTGTAGGCCATTTTCGATGGTGGCGTCCTCGCGGATACGGCTGATATAGGTCGCATCCTCGCCGACGCATTCATAAGGTGTGACGTAACCACCCGCCTCGCGCTTGTCGATCACGAGACACCCCGGCGCGCTTCGCAGAATCTCGCGCGCCTCATCGGCCGATATCGGACGCTCGAATTCGATATTAACCGCTTCCGAATGGCCAACGAACACCGGCACGCGCACGCAGGTCGCGGTGAGCTTGATGTGGGGATCAAGAATCTTCTTGGTCTCCATCATCATCTTCCATTCTTCCTTGGTGTAGCCGTCCTCCATAAACACGTCGATATGCGGAATCACGTTGAACGCGATCCGCTTGGAAAATTTTTTCGTTTGCACTTCATCGAGTGTAAATACCGCCTTGCTCTGCGAGAACAGTTCATCCATCGCTTCCTTGCCGGCGCCCGAAACAGACTGATAGGTCGCGACCACAACACGCTTGATCTTCGCCTTATCGTGCAGCGGCTTGAGCACGACCACAAGCTGCGCGGTCGAGCAGTTCGGATTGGCGATAATATTTTTCTTCGTGAAGCCGGTGACGGCGTCGGCATTCACCTCAGGCACGATCAGCGGCACATCCGCATCCATGCGCCAGGCCGAGGAATTATCGATAACCACCGCTCCCTGTGCAGCGATCTTCGGCGACCACTCCTTTGACACCGCGCCACCCGCCGAC
>DASWAK010000350.1:0-2738 GCA_036391175.1 Pseudolabrys sp. | reverse complement strand
AATGCGGGGCTGAACCGCAAGCAGCGTCATTGCCGCTCCCGCCGCCGCGCCGAGAAGAATGAGTGAGGTCTTGCGCATCATCCGCGAACCTTTTCGCCTTCGCCAGCTGCCCACCATGGGCCTGGATCGACGGGAACCCCGTCTTTTCGAAACTCAACGTATAGCACGGGTTGGCTGGAACCTGTCGCGAGGATAGCGGCGATATGGGAGCCGTTCCCCATCACTGCAACGGGTTCCCCGGTCAGTACGAACTGCCCGAGATCAACTGATATCCGTTCCATCCCAGCGAGCAAGACATGATACCCGCCGCCGACATTGAGGATCAAGAGTTGGCCGTAAGAGCGGAACGGGCCCGCATATACCACCCAACCGTCCGCCGGTGCAGTGACCTGGGCACCTGCGCGCGTTGCGATAGAAAGCCCTTTTTCCGCCCCACCACTGCCATCGGGGGCGCCAAACTCCTTCAGTTTGACGCCGTTAACCGGGATCGGAACTTGTCCGCGCAATGAAGCAAAAGCAACAGCTGGCGCTAACCGCCCGGGATCGCGGAATGCGGACAGCGCGGGGCGGCTATCCGAACGGGCTGCCTCGCGCGCCTCGCGCGTGGCAGGGTCGAGGCCCTGCTCGAGCTTGGCAATCAAATCTTTGAGATTGTCCACGTCGCGCGCAAGATTGCCGGCGCGCGCCCGTTCTGCGTCGAGCGCCTTCTCACGTTCAGCCAACTGCTTCTGACGTTCTTCCACCAGCGCGGCTACACGTGCGCGCTCGCCATCAAGCGAGGCAAGCTCAGCTTTTAGTTGGTCTCGCTCAGAGTCAATTTTCTTGCGCACGGCGAGCAATTCAGAGAGATCGTTGGCGAGCGCTTCCACCTCGTGCCGCATCTCTGGCAATACGGCGCCAAGCACCATGGCCGTGCGCACCGATTGCAACGCATCTTCCGGACTCGTGATGAGCGCCGGCGGTGGCCGGCGGCCGATACGTTGCAGTGCTGCCAGAACTTCGCCGATCACGGCCCGACGGCCATCGAGCGATTTGCGAATGCTGCGTTCATTGTCGTCCAGGGGCTTGAGCCGCTCTTGCGTCGCTGCGATTTTGGATTCAACGCTACGCAAACGGCCGGCCGAATCGATCAGATCCTGATTAAGCTTGCGCCGGTCAACGCCGATCTGTTCGATCTCACGCTTGAGCGCGGTCTCGGCCTCGGCCGACTTGCGTTGTTGATCGCGGGCGGATTTAAGCTCCTCGTCACGCTGCTTGAGCGCGTC
Source organism: Pseudolabrys sp. (assembly GCA_036391175.1). Classification (GTDB taxonomy): domain Bacteria; phylum Pseudomonadota; class Alphaproteobacteria; order Rhizobiales; family Xanthobacteraceae; genus Pseudolabrys. The sequence goes on along the minus strand of DASWAK010000350.1, from coordinate 1,473 downwards.
GAGCTTTTCTGCCTTCTCGTTCTGCGCGGGCCGCTCTTGCGCTGCCACTGCTGCGGGGAGCGTGATCGGCAATACAAAGCCTAGCCCCGCGATGAGCGCGGCACGAGGGTCGAGATAACCGAATCCCCCCAAGCAAATCATCAAACGTTACGCCCGCAGGTTGGAACGGCAAGCCCACTGTCGGAGCGAAGGTATTGACGTGGATTGCGACCAAATCTGGGTGCAATGCAGGCGGCGGATAGATTTCAGGCCCGATGATAGGGGTGACCAGCAAGAATTGTCATCGAGCGATAGAGTTGCTCGAGCAGCATCACCCTCACCAATTGGTGCGGCCAGGTCGCGGCGCCGAACGCCAGCCGCAATTCCGCTTTTTCGCGCAAGCTCGCAGCGAGCCCGTCGGCACCGCCGATCAAAAAGACGACTGCGGGTCGGCTATTGGCCCGCCATTTGGCAAGTTGTGTCGCAAAACCGATGCTGTCGAGGTTTTCTCCAAGGGAATCAAGCAGCACGACCGCCGCGTCTTTTGGAATGACATTGGCAAGTGCGATTGATTCCTCAAGTATGCGCTTGCCGGCATCGGCGGCACGGCTCTCCCTAATTTCAATGATTTCGATATCACGCAGTCCGAGCTGACGACCGGTTTGCGCCACTCGCTTGCGGTAGCGCTCACTCAGCTCAGTTTCCGAGCCCTGTTTCAGGCGTCCGACGGCGGCAACAACAATGCGCATCGCGCCGCCAAGACTATCAGCTTGGCCGCTGCACGTCCTTGCTTGTCGCCGACCACATTTTCTCCAGATTGTAGAAGTCGCGCACTTCCGGCCGGAAGACGTGGACAATGACATCGCCAGCGTCGATCAGCACCCAGTCTCCTTGGCGCATGCCCTCGACGCGAACGCGGGCGACGCCTGCCTTTTCGATGTCCTTGACGAGGTGGTCGGCGACGGCGGCGACATGGCGCTGCGAACGGCCGCTGGTCACGACCATGTAATCGCCTATCGAAGATTTGCCGGTGAGATCGATGACGACGCTGTCCTCGGCTTTCATGTCTTCAAGACGCGCAAGGACAGTGCTGAGCGTCTCCTTGGCAGTTGGGTGCCGGGAGACGGGTTCGGGCGTACGACGCGGCGCCCGAGAGAGTGCAGGTTTATTCAGGGGTTCTGATCCTTTCGATGCGTTGCACTCACCCCGGTCCGAACCGGGGGTCTCGACTAACGTAACTACCTCGTTCGCTTCTTTCTACCCCGGCGCCTACGAGTCTTGGCGGCAAATTTGTGCTTCGGGGCCTTGATTCCACGTTTCTTACCGCTCGTTTTCGCGCTTTTAGATTTGCTTGCGCTATTGGCCTTGCGGTGCGTGCGGCCGGAGGTTCCCCGCCGGGTGCGTAAGGCGCGCAGAGCAGTTGAGGACAATGGCGATTTGAGGCCGTGCAGAAAGGCCCATACCGGTGCCTTTCGGTCCGGCAGGGAGGCCGCG
>DASWAK010000349.1:0-8916 GCA_036391175.1 Pseudolabrys sp. | reverse complement strand
GCGGCACGCTCTTCTTTGTAGTCAGGATACATCGCGCGGGCGACGTCAGAAGCCTTGAGTTCACTTCGCCCTACCGCCGCCATCACCTCATCGATCGATGCGCGCGCGAGCCGGGGCAACGCTCCAGTGAGATTTTCATCCGAATAGGCGATCTTGGCGCGTTGGAAGAGTCGCTCGACGATGCGGCGGCCGAGCCCCGCATACTGCCTGCGCACAGCGACGCGGGTTGCGCGCCGAATTGATGCGCGTGCCTTGCCAGTAACAACGATCGATTCCCAGGCGGCCGGCGGCGCTGTTTGTGCCTTCGACGTTGAAATCTCGACCTCGTCGCCGTTGACGAGTTTGGACGTAAGCGGCGCAATCTGTCCATTAATCTTGCAGCCCACCGCGGTATTGCCGACATCGGTATGCACCGCATAGGCAAAGTCAATTGGCGTCGCATTGCGTGGCAGCGCGATCAGCTTACCCTTGGGCGTGAAACAAAACACTTGATCGTGAAATAGTTCGAGCTTGGTGTGCTCGAGGAATTCTTCCGGGTTCGAACCTTCCGCCAGCAACTCAATCGTACGGCGCAGCCAGGCATAGGCGGTCGATTCCCGCGAAAGCAGTTCGGTCGGCGAGCCAAGATTATCTTTATAGAGAGCATGTGCGGCGATGCCATATTCGGCGATCTCGTGCATCGCAACGGTGCGGATCTGCAGTTCGACACGCTGCTTGCTGGGACCGATCACTGTCGTGTGGATCGAGCGATAATCGTTCCCTTTTGGCGTTGAGATGTAATCCTTGAAGCGGCCCGGTACCATCGGCCACGTGCTGTGCACAACGCCAAGCGCCTGGTAGCAGTCGCCCAACGTTTTTACGACCACACGGAATCCAAAAATATCGGACAGCTGCTCAAAGCCCACTGATTTGCGTTCCATCTTGCGCCAGATCGAATAGGCGCGCTTGCGACGTCCGACGACGCGCGCCTCGATGCCGCGATCGGCTAGTTTTTTAGTGAGCTGCTTTTCGATCTCCGAGATCAACAGCTTGCTGCGCTCGGTCAGCGCATTGAGCCGCGCCGTCACCACTTCATAAGCCTCTGGATACAGTTCGCGGAATGCCAGATCGTCGAGCTCCTCGCGCATCTCATGCATGCCCATACGGCCGGCAAGAGGTGCGTAAATTTCAAGCGTTTCTTCGGCAGCACGCCGACGGGCTTCGGGCGGCATATAGTCAAGCGTGCGCATATTGTGCAGGCGATCAGCGAGCTTGATCAAAAGCACGCGGACGTCATCAGCAATCGCCAGCAGCAGCTTGCGTAGATTTTCTGCCTGCTTGGCTTCCTTGGTAACCAGGTCGAGCTTTTTTAGCTTGGTCAGACCCTCGACCAACCTGCCGATGTCGCGTCCGAAGAGGCTGTCGATCTCGGCGCGAGTGGCCTCCGTATCTTCGATGGTATCGTGCAGAAGCGCGGCGGCGATGGTCGCATCATCGAGCTTAAGGTCGGTGAGGATGGCAGCCACTTCGATCGGATGCGAGAAATAAGGGTCGCCGGAGGCGCGCCGCTGCTCGCCATGAGCCTTCATGGCGTAGACGTAAGCCCGATTGAGCATCGCCTCGTTCGTGTTTGGGTTATAACGCCGCACGCGTTCGATCAGGTCGTACTGCCGCATTATCGGCGGCTTTCGCGATTGGGACGGCTTTTCGATAGTTTGCATTACTGCGGCAACGGTCGACGCGCGCGGGCCCCGGGTCGGGGCCTGCTTTTGCATGCGCGGAAGGTCCGAGCGCGTGCGCGCCATATCTGCTGCCTCGCAGTCGCTCCTAATGATACCACCTCAAGATATCACGCGGTTTCATCGCAGCGGCAAGGCTTTGCCCATGATAAATAGCCGACGGCCCGGCTTTTGGCCGGGCCGTTACGTAGAATTAATGCTAAAAGCAAAGACTATTCGGCATCCTCTTCGGGCGGCTCCTCGGGGGGCGCCAGGCCTTCGAGGCCCTTGAGCAGCTCTTCCTCGGTCATGCGGTCTGCCGTTACCTCGGTATCGTCGGAATCGACGCTGGCGCCTGCGCCCGCACCGATTAGCGGCACTTCGGGCTCGGGCTCATCAACCTCGACGTATTTCTGCAGACTATGAATGAGGTCTTCCTTGAGATCGCCCGGCGAAACGGTGGTTTCCGCAATCTCGCGCAATGCAACGACCGGATTCTTATCGTTGTCGCGCTCGAGGGTAATCTGCGAACCCGATGAAATCATGCGCGCCCGGTGACTCGCCAGCAGGACGAGATCAAAGCGGTTCTCAACCTTGTCGATACAATCTTCTACGGTGACACGGGCCATCGGCTCGTCACTCCATGTGGTGGAACTTGTCCTGAATTCACCTGCTAGGTATCCTCTGGCGCATGGAATTTCAAGCTTTTTTGTCTTGGTTTAGCCGCAACCGTCTGTTACTCGACACTTGCAAGACCGCTAGCAGGCCGATCGCATTGGATTTTGTCGGCACGGCGTAATTGCGCAGATGGCAGCTCAATTGATCGGGGATGCCACATGCCCTGTTAACATGATCCTAGATCGCGCGAGGCATCTCGCGTTACGCATCGGTTAGGATCCGGACGTAACCCGTAATGAATTGTGAGAAAAACCCATGACCGTACCCGGCGAAAAAATCGCTTTATTCATTGATGGAGCCAATCTTTACGCGACCGCGAAATCTCTCGGCTTCGATATCGATTACAAGCGCCTGCTTCGTGAGTTCCAATCGCGCGGTTATCTCCTGCGCGCATTTTATTACACCGCTGTAATCGAAGATCAGGAATATTCCTCGATCCGCCCATTGATCGACTGGCTTGACTACAATGGCTACTCGGTCGTCACCAAGGCGACAAAGGAATTCGTCGATCAGACCGGAAGGCGCAAGGTCAAAGGAAACATGGATATCGAGCTTGCGGTCGATGCCATGGAGATAGCGGGCACGATCGATCACATGGTGCTGTTCTCTGGCGATGGCGATTTCCGCTCGCTGATCGAAGCCGTGCAGCGCAAAGGCGTGCGTGTCACCGTCGTTTCAACCATCTCTACGCAGCCTCCGATGGTGGCAGATGAATTGCGCCGCCAGGCCGACATTTTCGTCGATATCGTGACGCTACAGTCCAAGATTGGACGCGATCCGGCCGAGCGGACTGCGCGTGAAGCGCGGGCTCCGCGCGATGACCGCGAATCACCGCAGCACACGCCGCAATTCCTGCAGCGCCCACCGACGCCGCAGCGGGCCGCCGCGCCCGCGAGTGTCGGCGCGGAAGACGACGACGAAGAGTCTTTCGAATAGCGGTGTCCTATGGCTGGGACCAACGGCAAGCCTGGGCGCGATTGCCCGCGCTGCCCGCGGCTGGCTGCGTTCCGTAAAACCTGGCGTGCCAAAGAGCCGACCTGGTTCAATGCGCCAGTCCCCTCCTTCGGTCCCATTGACGCACGCCTGTTGATCGTCGGCCTCGCGCCCGGCTTGCAAGGCGCCAATCGAACTGGCCGTCCGTTCACGGGCGACTATGCCGGCGTGTTGCTTTACGATACGCTCGTCAAGTTCGGCTTTGCGCGCGGTAACTACGGTGCGCATCCCGACGATGGACTTGAATTGGTCGACTGCCGGATCACCAACGCGGTGCGCTGCGTGCCGCCGGAAAACAAGCCGACGCCGGAAGAAATAAAAACCTGCCGTGATTTTCTTATACCGACAGTAGACGAGATGAAAAAACTGCAGGCCATAGTTGCCCTCGGCCGTATAGCGCACGAGAGCATCGTGCGCGCGCTCGGAGGCAAACCATCGGATGTCGCGTTCGGGCACGGTAGCAGACACCAGCTCGGCCCTATTGCGCTGTTCTGCAGCTATCACTGCTCCCGCTACAACACGAACACACGCGTCCTTACGCCAGAAATGTTTCGCAGAGTATTTGCGATAGTGCGCCGCTATCTCGACGCGTAAAGCCAGGCGATCACTTCCTCGGCGTTCTTATCGGGCGGAAAGACCGGATAGAACGCCTTCGTGATCATGCCGTCGTCGATGACCAGTGCCATGCGCTTGAGCAGAGTCATTCCAGCAACAGAAAATGTCGGCAGCTTGAGCGATTTGGTTAGTGCGAGCTTTTCATCCGACAAAAGCGCAAACGGCAAATGCAGGCGCGTGGCCGCCTCCCGCTGGTAAGCGGTATCTTGGGCGGAGAGTCCGTAGAGTTGAGCCACCCCGAGCCGTTTGAGTTCGTCAAAATGATCGCGGAATGAGCACGATTGCGGCGTGCACCCTCGCGCGCCCGGGATCTGATCCCATCCATCGGGCGGGTCAACGCCCGGCACGCCAGTCCGCGGATAGACGTAGACGACTGTGCGGCCCTTGAGCCTCGACAGATTGACCGGCGTGCCGTCGGTCGCCGGCAGCGTCAAGTCGGGCAAATTCATGCCAGCCAGATGGCGAGCAGCGCCGTCGTCCTGCGGCACCGGAATTCCCGGCGGCAGAAATTGCGGATTATGCATGCCTGGCACTTCGGTCATTTCCTGTCTCCATAGCTCATAAATTCCATGAGCGAGCCGTCGGGGTCGCGAAAGTAGACCGACGTGCCCGGTCCCTTTGCTCCAAAACGCTGCATTGGTCCGCGTTCGACGGCAATGCCATGCTCTTTCAGATGTGCAACTGCGGCTTCGATGGGCCCTTGCCATTCGAAACACAAATCGCTGTTGCCAGGCTGCACTGGCAAGCGCGCTACTTCTGCCGGCCGCACGCCCGGCCCATGCACATTGAGCTGCTTGTCGCCAAACCGGTAAGCCCAACCCGCCGGCCGTTGCACGAGTTCGGCGCCCATCACCTCATTGTAGAACCTATTGGAGCGGGCCCAATCGGAAACGTGGATCACGCAGTGGTCGAGTTTGGTGGGCGGCATAGCTCTAATCCCTGAAGCACATTGTCACGGTACCGTGATCGCTCAGATATAAAGACGGACGTCAAATACTATATGCTTGGTAACTACAGGGAAACGCATAGGGGCGAGCATGAAAACCACTCGACTCGTCGAGATTGGCATTGCTGTCGCGGTGCTGCTAGCCATCGCATCGGTACCGGCGGCCGCACAGAGCGCGAGTGCCACGCTCAAAAGCGCCGACGGCAAGGACGTGGGTACGGCGCAACTAACGCAAACTCCGTCCGGTGTGTTGATTAATCTTTCGGTCAAAGGCTTGCCGGCGGGCGAGCACGCTTTTCACGTCCATGCGGTCGGCAAGTGCGAGCCACCTTTCACCACCGCGGGTGGGCATTTCAATCCAGCGGGCAAGAAGCACGGCATGATGGCGGCCGAGGGCCACCACGCTGGCGACATGCCGAACCTGCATATTCCGGTAAGCGGCGAGCTTACGATCGAGGTCGTGAACGCCGATGTCACACTCGACAAGGGCAAGCCGAATTCCGTGTTTGATGCCGACGGATCGGCCGTCGTAATCCATGCTGGCAAGGACGACTACAAGACCGATCCGACCGGCGACGCCGGCGGCCGCATCGCCTGCGGCGTGATCCAGTAGCTGGTGCGTTAGCGAGCGATGCCAAGTTTGCGGTCACCGCGACTATGCGTCGCTCGTCGTTCAGTCTCAACGTCCTCCGCCCCGCATTCGGGCGATGCGCTAGCCTTTCATCCGCATCAGCCGCCCACGCTCGCGCTCCCAAGAACGTTTTTTTAGGGTCTCGCGCTTGTCATGCAGTTTCTTGCCGCGGGCGAGCGCAATTTCGATCTTCGCGCGGCCTTTCTCGTTAAAGTAAAGCTTTAACGGCACGATCGTCATGCCTTCGCGCTCGACCGCCCCAACCAGCCGATTGATTTCCCGCTTTTGCAGCAGCAATTTACGCGCCCGCTTTGGCGCATGGTTGAACCGGCTGGCCTGGCGATATTCCGGAATATTCGAGTTGATCAGCCAGAGCTCGCCTCCGCGCGCGTCGGCATAAGATTCGGCAATCGTGGCCTTTCCCGCGCGCAACGATTTCACTTCGCTGCCGGTGAGCACGATCCCGGCTTCGAAGGTATCGCCAATCTCGTAGTGGAAGCGTGCCTTGCGATTGTCGGCAACCACTTTGAAGCGGCGCTCGGGTTTTGCAGCCATGGGCCTGCGTTCGCGTTCAGCGTGATTTAAGCTGGTCGCGGATTTCGGTGAGAAGCTCTTCGGTCTTCGACAATGGAGGCGCCTTCTCCGCCTCCGCTTCCTTATGCGAAAGCCGGTTGATCCCACGAATCACCAGGAACAACACAAAGGCGATAATGATAAAATTAAGCGTGATGGTGAGAAAATTTCCCCAAGCCAATACAGCGCCTTGCTTTTTTGCGTCGACCAAGGTCGCGGCCGTAACCTTCGAGGATAATGGGAGATAATAGTTTGAGAAATCAATGCCCCCGCTAACCGCGCCAATCACCGGCATGATGACATCGCCGACCAACGAATTCACGATGGACGAAAAGGCAGCGCCAATGATCACGCCGATGGCGAGATCAACCACATTGCCACGCAGCGCAAACTTTTTGAACTCGGCCAGCATGACGTTCAGTTTTGGTTGCGCATGATGGTCTTATCCGAAAACCGGTTCTCGTGATCATACACTAATTGATCAGGCCGGCGTGCACCATCGCTTGGCGCACAGCGGTCTGCGCCTTCTCGCTCGCCGGTACCATCGGCAGCCGCACCGTGTTGGCGCATTTGCCGATCAGCGACATGGCATACTTGATCGGTGCCGGGCTTGTTTCCACAAACAGATTGATATGTAGCGGCGTCAGTTTGTCCTGCACCTTGAGCGCAGCCGCAAAATCTCCCTTCAAACAAGCCGCCTGGAATTCCGCACATAACCGCGGCGCGACGTTCGAGGTCACCGAGATGCAACCATGACCCCCATGCGCCATGAAGCCAAGCGCCGTGATGTCCTCGCCCGAGAGCTGATTGAAGTCCGCGCCCATGGCCGCCCGCTGTTGCGAAACGCGCGTCATGTTGGCGGTCGCGTCCTTCACGCCGGCAATGTTCTTCAGCTCATATAGACGCGCCATGGTGTCGACCGACATGTCGACAATCGAACGGCCGGGGATGTTGTAAATGATGATCGGAATGCCGATGGCGTCGTTGATGGCCTTGTAGTGCCAGTAAAGACCTTCCTGGGTCGGCTTGTTGTAGTAAGGGGTAACGATCAGCACCGCATCAGCGCCCGCCTCTTCGGCATGCTGCGACAACTCGATGGCCTCGGCAGTCGAATTGGAGCCAGCACCCGCGACGATCGGCACGCGCCCGTCGGCCTGGTCGATGCACCATTCCACCACCTGCTTGTGCTCGTCGTGTGACAGCGTCGGGCTCTCGCCGGTGGTTCCAACCGGAACCAAGCCGCTGGTGCCCTCGGCAATTTGCCAATCCACAATGTCGCGGAATGCCTTTTCGTCGACCGAACCGTTCTTAAACGGCGTGACCAGCGCGGTAAAAGAGCCTCGAAAGCTCGTCTTGGCGGTCATGGCACGACTTCTCCACAGGGATTCAGACTGACGCCCCATAGATATCGGGTCGGGGGCAACGATGAAAGCCCCGCGCTTAAATGGACCTATAAATTGGCGTGATAGTTAGCGCCTTGCCCCGTTTTTGCCCCTCTCCCTACCTAGGGTCCCAACACCCCAAATTTTCGATATCCTTTATCAACAATACTGGCCTAATGGGGGCCCCAGGCGGGTTTGCGGCCCTTGCCTGAGTCGGGGTCGCCGGAACCGAGAGCAAAAGATTGGATGAACGCGACTAGTCGCTGCCGCATAGGCATCTATTTGGCGATGGTGGCCACCTGCGACCTCGGCGGCGAGGCGCTATCGGCCACCGTAAAAAATGTTCCATTGCCGCGCCCGCGGCCAGCCATCAATACTGCCAAGCAAGCGATCGCACCCGGCGCGACCACCGCCCTGCAACCGAAGACCACGCCGCTTCCGCAGAAGCGCCCGCCGGCCAACCGTGCTGGTCTTTCCTCTTTCGCGCAGGCTAATGTCGGCCTGCATGGCGCGATATTCGAAAGCCGGTCTTTTTTTAAGCCGCTCGCACGACCTACCTCCGGGCCCTTCGCCATCGCGCCGACGGCCGCCACCTCGCCCGCCGATATCGCCGCGGTGAAACGCGTCATCGAGGCATCCCGCAAGGGCAAGGAAGCGGACGCCAATGCCGCCGAGGCGAGCATCTCCGATCCGGTTGCGCGCAAGCTCGCCGAATGGGTAATCCTGCGCTCCGACAATACCAATCCGACCTTTCAGCGCTACGCCGCTTTCGTGCAGGCCAATCCAAGCTGGCCGCACTCCCCACTGTTCCGCCGCCGCGCCGAGAACGCGCTGTGGAACGACGGGGTCGATGACGGCATGGTGCGCGCCTTCTTCGCCAAGCAACAGCCGGCGACGGCCAAGGGACGCTTTATGCTGGCGCGCACCTTGCTCGCGCAGGGCGATCGCGAGGGAGCGGCAGCGCTGGTGCGCCAGGCCTGGCGCAATGATGAGTTCAGCGCCGAAGTCGAAAAAAGAGTGCTCGAAATGTTTGGGGGCATGCTCAGTGCCGCCGACCATAAGGTGCGCATGGAGCAACGTTTCTACGCCGACGATGTCGCAGCCGGCCAGCGCGCCGCCGACCGGCTTGGCGGCAACGAACCTGCAATCGGGCGCGCGCGTGCGGCAGTCCTGCGTAAGGCGAGCAACGCCAAGGCACTCCTCGACGCCGTGCCAACTGCAGCGCAGAGCGACCCCGGCTACATCTTCGCGCGCGTGCAATGGTTACGCCAGAACAACAAGGCGGAAGAAGCCGGCAAGCTGATCCTCACGGCGCCGAAGAATCCTGATGCGCTGGTCAATCTGGACCAGTGGTGGCTGGAGCGGCGCCTGCTGGTGCGCAAGCTGCTCGATGAGCATGAT
>DASWAK010000348.1:0-2446 GCA_036391175.1 Pseudolabrys sp. | reverse complement strand
GGCGGACGCACTTGGATGCAGAGCCATTTAGGCGGCCGCTGCGCCCTCGATGTATCAAAGGTTTTGCGGCTCAGTGTCTTCTAAAGCAAAGAGGAGGCGGCAGAGTAGGTCGTAATGTACACAATCCGATGGCCGTCCACGTCGTCCTGCCGTGGACGCATCGCGTCTTCGCCAACCTCAAACGCTCGGCCCTCGGCGTCTATCACGGCTTGCGCCGCAAGCACCTGCAATCCGACCCTGGCCTCGGGCCGGCGAAGCCGGACCCGCGGCTCGACGAATTCGCCTTTCGCTTCAACCGCCGCCACACCCGGCACGCCGCCTTCCCGTCCCTTCTCGGCATCGCCGTCGCCAAAATGCCCACCACCTACAACATGCTGATCATACCGGAACCAACGGCATAAGCCTTTAACAGGCTGCGGAAAAATAGGGGTTGGGGAGCCGATTTTGTGGCTGGGATGCGTTTTTGGATTGCCGTGGGAGCAATCGCCAGTGGCTTTAGGTCGCCGTGTGACAGTCCCGGATGTGAATGGGCATCATTTTCCATGGGGTGGCCGCGTAGTCGCTTCGATCATGCGGTTTTTGCGACGAGCTTCGGCAAGCGGATGAGGTTGTAGGCGGCAAGGGCGAAGGTGAAGGCCATGCGCACCCGATCGAGCCCGCGGAACCTGGTCTGGCGCAAGCCGCCGATGGTCTTCAGCCAGCCGAAGATCTCCTCGATCCGTTTACGCTTTTTCTGGCTGACCGCGTAGCCCGCATGGCCGGTGGTGCGGCCGTCGATCGCGGAGCGACGGCGGGCGGTCGCCGTCTCGTAGGCATTCTGCGCCACGTGCGGGGTGATGCCGAGCTCGCGCAACTCCATGACGAAGTCGTGGGTGTCGTAGCCCTTGTCGGCGCCGAGCGTCTTGTGCCCGGCCGGCAGGTTTTCGGCCATGGCGAGCGCCGCCAGCCGCTCGGCCGAGCCAGCGGCGCGGGTCAGCTCGGCATCGACGGCAAGCCCGTTGCGGTTCTCCATCAGTACGTGGCCGATGAAGCAGAGCTGGCTTTGCTGGCCGTCGCCCTTGCGGAACAGTCGGGCATCGGCGTCGGTGGTCGAGCGGTGGGTCTCGTTGGAGCGCTTCTCGCCCTGGAAGTCGCGCTCGCCGTTGCGGCCCGGCGAAGGCGGTGCGCCCGAGCCGTCCTTCGCCCGGAAGCTCTTCAGGCTCGCCCACGCCTGGATCAGCGTGCCGTCGACCGAGAAATGCTCGTCCGAGAGTAACCCCGCGATGTGGACATCGTCGAGCACGGCGGCGAAGAACTTGCTCGCGATCTCGCCGCCCAACAGCCGGTCTCGGTTCTTGGTGAACACGGTGACGTCCCACACCTTCTCGTCAATGCCGAGACCGACGAACCAGCGGAACAACAGATTGTAATCGAGCTGTTCCATCAACTGCCGCTCCGAGCGGACGGTGTAGAACGCCTGCAGCAACAGCGCTCGCAACAGCTGCTCCGGCGGGATCGACGGCCGGCCAATCGGCGCATAGATTGCCCCAAAATCAGCGTCCAGCTTGGCGAGCGCTGCATCAACAATCGCCCGGATCGCCCTCAGCGGATGCGAATGCGCCACCCGCGCCTCCAGATCGACATAGCTGAACAAGCTGCCCGACCGAACCTCGCCACCGCGCATCGATATCCCCTTTCCAATTAGTGGTATCGAATCACGCCATGACGTCAAAATCGAGCCCTTTTTCCGCAGCCTGCTAGAGCGGGCGAATGATAAAGGCCATACTTCATGGCGGAATGGCGGCGGACAACGCAGAGGCCATCGGCACGAAGAGAAACCTGACGGAGATTCCCACGCTCTCGCCTCACCGTGGTGTATCAAAATGAAACCAGACCGTGTGAAAACTCTGGTCTTAATGGGTGGCGTGCCGATCAAAAAACGTCCGCGTGTTGAATCAAAACGGCTATATTTGCTGCATGCAGCATATTCAAGGCGGTGACCGCAACCAAACTCTGCTTCTGCCGGCAGCAGTTGATGATTACGTCGGTCGAGAAAATCCGGTGCGCTTCATTGAGGCGTTTGTTGATCAGTGTGACCTGCAGGCAGCCGGTTTCAGGCGCGTTCAGCCGAAAGACACGGGCCGACCGGGCTATGATCCTGCGGATCTGCTGAAGCTCTACATTTATGGATACGTCAATCGGGTGCGCTCCAGCCGGCGGCTCGAGGCGGAGACCGCACGCAATCTGGAAGTGATCTGGCTGCTGCGTGGTTTGCGACCCGACTTCAAGACCATTGCGGATTTTCGCAAGGACAATCGACATGCCTTCAAGCCCGTCTTCCGTCAATTCGTGCTCCTTTGCCGCAAACTGGACCTGTTCGGACGAGAACTGCTTGCCGTCGACGGGACTCGGCTGAAAGCGGTCAATAGCACCGACCGCAACTTCACCCGTGAGAAGCTGGTGAAGA
>DASWAK010000347.1:0-7052 GCA_036391175.1 Pseudolabrys sp. | reverse complement strand
GCGCTTGCCTCGCGCGCGCCACTCGACCTGCGGGTCAACACGCTGAAAGCTGAACGCGATACTGTGACCGCGATGTTGTCGGATTTGAAGCCTGAGCCAACGCGCTGGTCGCCCTGCGGCCTTCGCCTTCGTCTTTCGGCCGATGCTAAGAGCCCTGCAATCCATGCCGAACCGGCGTACCTGAAAGGCTTTATAGAGGTGCAGGACGAAGGGTCTCAACTTGCGGCGCTCTTCTCCGGCGCGAGGTCCGGCGAGCAGGTAATAGATCTCTGCGCTGGCGCGGGCGGCAAGACTTTGGCGCTCGCTGCAATGATGCAGAACAAGGGCCAGATTTTTGCGACCGACGACGATAAGCGGCGGTTGGCTCCGATTCACGACCGGCTCAAACGCTCGGGCGCGCGCAATGTGCAGGTTCGCACTCCGAAGTCTATCGGCGGTGAAATCGCTGACCTCGCGGGCCGTATGGACCTGTTGCTTATAGATGCGCCTTGCACCGGTACAGGTGCCTGGCGGCGCAATCCTGATGCCAAATGGCGTATGCGGCCCGGCGCATTGGAGCAGCGCCAGAAGGAACAAGCTGAAATTCTCGATCGCGCTGTGCCCCTGCTGAAGGCTGGCGGACGCATCGTTTACGTCACCTGTTCAATATTGGAGGAGGAGAACGGCGCGCAGGTGCGCGCCTTCCTAAGGCGGCACCCGGATTTTTCGGTGCATCCGCCGGCCGAGGTCATTGAGCCTCTTGGCGAACGTGCCTTCATGTTCGGAAAGGCGGCGCGGCTGTCTGGCGAAGGCCTATTGATGAGTCCACGGACGACCGACACTGATGGCTTTTACGTCTCCGTTATGCGACGAGCTGGTTGAAATGGGGCTCTGTTAATGTTTGGTAGTAGTTTGCAAATAGAATTCCCCGATTGCGCCTCAATCCGGGCCAAATTTATCCGTGATGATCGCGTGTTTGTGGAACCGCGAAAGTCCTATCTGGGGTTTTTCCATGCTGGTGGCCAGGCGCGATCCGCCGTTTCACACGGACGCGGATGACGAGACGCCTGTCAATTCCGGTGTCTATTCCGCTGCGAAAGCATCTGGGTTTACGCGGTTCGTGACCGCCATTCAGATGGTTGGCTCTTTGTTGGCGGTTCCGGTCGGTATTGCTAGCGCCTATTCGTTTTACCGCGCCAATTTTTCTCCCGAGACCACCTGCCAGGGCTTGCGCAGCGGGATTGTCGCGATGCTCGACAAAAGCATGGACGCTGCTACCCGGCGTATCCTGGTCCGCCGGGACGTCGAGGCATTCGAGAAGACCTGCGCTGCGGTCGATCCGGATGCGACGGCGGCGTTCAAGGCGCTGCTCGCCGTTGAGAAGACAGCGGCTCCTGTTGCTGCCGCACCGGGCGTTCCGAAGGTGCTACACAGCGAGACAGCATCGAAGGAGCCAGTGCGCAAGGCTGAACCGCGCCACCAAGCGCCAATCAAGCAACCGGTCACAGCCGCAGTCCCGGTTGTCGTGGAGTCCACTCGTCGCGACCCAGGCATATCGGATGCGCAGTGGCTCGATGCAGTCCGCCAGGCCTTGGCGACTCATAAAGAGGAAACACCGGCGCCTGACGCGGCCAAGCCACAATCTGCGCCAATGCCGGCAATGCGACCGGTGTCCCGCGAAACTGTCTTATCGCCGCCTGCGGCGACTGCCTCAACGCCGGCCGTTGCGCCAGTCGTCGCGCCCGCGCTGCCGCCAGCAATCCCGATCGCACCGCCACCCGCTGCGCGGGCTCATGACGATCACCCGGTGCCGCCAGAATCAATTCCGGATGCTGCGTCGACGGGCAGTGCCGATACTGCCAGGCCCGAAGAGCATGACCGTTCGCGTCTCGGTAAGTGGATATCGGCAATTCCGCTGCTAGGTCCCGTGGTGGACAACGGCCGCCGCTGAGCCACTGTTCCGGCCGCCAATCGATCACGCAAGCAATGCGGCAGCGCCCACTGGCCGCAGCCGGCAGTCCACGCGCTCAGTTTCAAAAATCACGCGTCCAGCTGTGAACAAATTGGGCGGGACGCATTTTCCGCACGTTCGGGGCTACCATTGCGTGGGAATGCCGACAGGCTTGACCCCGAAGTCCAAAGCACGCAAAAAGCCGCCCCGAACGGCGTTTGCGTGGCCGATTCCGGGCCAAGTTCGGGATATACCGCCGTCCATGCACGACAAGCTTCTGATCGTCGATTTCGGCTCCCAGGTCACCCAGCTCATCGCGCGCCGGGTCCGGGAGGAAAAAGTCTATTCCGAGATCGTTCCTTACCAGAAGGCCGAAGCTGCTTTCCGTGAGATGAAGCCGAAGGCTGTCATCCTCTCGGGCGGGCCAGCGTCTGTACTCGATAAGGACGCGCCGCTTGCGCCGAAATCAATCTATGAAGCGGGCGTTCCGGTGCTCGGAATTTGTTACGGCGAGCAAGCGATGGCGCAGCAGCTCGGCGGCAAGGTTGAAGGCGGACACCATCGCGAATTCGGTCGTGCCGAAGTGACCGTTACTGAGGAAACGCCGTTGTTCGAAGGCGTGTGGCGCAAGGGCGAAAAGTATCCCGTGTGGATGAGCCACGGCGACCGGGTGACAAAATTGCCACCAGGCTTTCGCGTACTCGGCACCTCGCCCAATGCGCCGATCGCAATCATCGGTGACGACAAGCGCAAATTTTACGCCACCCAATTTCACCTTGAAGTCGTGCATACACCGCATGGCGCCGCGCTCTTGCGGAATTTCGTGCGAAAAATCGCGGGTCTCACGGGCGACTGGACCATGCGCGCATTCAAGGACGAGACGATCGAGAAAATTCGTAAACAAGTCGGCGAGGGGCGGGTGATATGCGGCCTGTCTGGCGGCGTCGACTCGGCAGTTGCCGCGGTCCTCATTCACGAAGCGATCGGCGACCAACTTACCTGTGTGTTAGTTGATCACGGTCTGATGCGCCTCGCCGAGGCGCAGAAGGTCATCACGATGTTTCGTGACAGCTACAACATTCCGCTCGTGCACGTGGACGCATCCGATACGTTCCTTAAAGCGCTCGTCGGCATCGAGGATCCCGAGCAGAAACGCAAAATCATCGGCAAACTGTTCATTGACGTTTTCGAACAAGAGGCGAAGAAAATTGGCGGTGCCGATTTTCTCGCTCAGGGCACGCTCTATCCAGACGTAATAGAGAGTGTGTCCTTCATGGGCGGGCCTTCGGTCACCATCAAATCGCACCACAATGTAGGCGGGTTGCCCGAGCGCATGCATATGAAGCTGGTCGAGCCGCTGCGAGAGTTATTCAAGGACGAGGTAAGGGCGCTCGGCCGCGAACTTGGCTTGCCCGAAGGTTTCGTTGGTCGCCACCCGTTTCCAGGGCCAGGGCTCGCCATCCGTTGCCCTGGTGCTATCACGCGCGAGAAGCTCGACATCCTGCGGCTGGCCGACGAAATCTATATCGAGGAAATCCGCCGCACCGGCCAATACGACGACATCTGGCAAGCATTTGCCGTGTTGCTGCCAGTAAAGACTGTCGGCGTCATGGGCGACTACCGTACCTACGAATATGTTGTCGGGTTGCGCGCAGTGACCTCGACTGACGGGATGACGGCCGATTTTTATCCTTTCGACATGAGTTTTCTGGGGATGGTTGCGACGCGCATCATCAACGAGGTCAAGGGCGTTAATCGCGTAGTTTACGACGTAACTTCGAAGCCGCCGGGCACAATAGAGTGGGAATGATCATGCTTGTTACCATCTACGGCATCAAGAACTGCGACACGATGAAAAAGGCCCGCGCTTGGCTCGACAAGAACGGCATCGACTACGCCTTTCACGACTACAAAACGGCGGGCATTGATCGCGAGCGGCTGGAGCGCTGGGTGAAAAAAGTAGGCTGGGAAACGCTGCTCAACCGCGCCGGTACGACCTTCAAGAAGCTGCCCGACAGGGACAAGAATGGTGTCGGCGAGACCAAAGCAATCGCTTTGATGCTTAAGCAGCCGTCGATGATAAGGCGTCCGGTGCTCGACGCCGGCGGCGGAAAATTGCTGGTCGGCTTCAAGCCCGAACAGTACGCCGCAGCGCTGGATTAAACTGGCCCCTTGATCCGGCAGGCTTTCCCTGCCACATGCGCCTCATGAATAGGCCTGTGATTACCTCCGAGTCGATCCCCGTGACGCCACTTGCCGCCGAAGTCGATCGGCGGCGTACGTTTGCAATTATTTCTCACCCTGACGCCGGCAAAACCACGCTGACCGAGAAGTTGTTGCTGTTTGGTGGCGCCATCAATCTCGCCGGTCAAGTGAAAGCCAAACGGGATCGTCGCTCGACCCGCTCCGACTGGATGGCGATCGAGCGCGAGCGCGGCATTTCGGTAGTGACCTCTGTCATGACCTTCGATTATGACGGCCGGGTCTTCAATCTGCTCGACACACCGGGTCACGAAGATTTTTCGGAGGACACCTATCGAACGCTAACGGCTGTAGACTCGGCCGTAATGGTGATTGACGCCGCCAAGGGTATTGAGGCCCGCACACGCAAGCTGTTTGAGGTTTGCCGCCTGCGCGACATCCCGATCATCACGTTCATCAATAAGATGGACCGGGAGAGCCGCGATCCATTCGAATTGCTTGACGAGATTGAAAAAACGCTCGCTCTCGACACGACACCGATGACATGGCCGATTGGGCGCGGCCGCGATTTCGCCGGAACTTATGATCTTGCTACCGGTGAGATGCGGCTTGTCAGTGAGGACGGCAAGACAATTGAGCGGCAACCTCTCGATCTCACGGCGCTCGCTGCCAAAAACTCGATGCTCGATGTAAAGGCAATCGCCGACGAGTTGGCGCTGGTGAAAGATGCCTGCCGCCCCTTCGATTTTAAGTCGTTCCGGGAGGGTCACCTCACGCCCGTTTTCTTCGGGTCGGCGCTCAAGAATTTCGGTGTCAAAGATCTGCTCGATGCGGTGGCTTTGTTTGCACCGGCGCCACGTGCGCAATCATCGAATGTGCGCACAGTAGATGCGCACGAAAACTCCATGACGGCCTTTGTCTTCAAGATTCAAGCCAATATGGATCCGAACCACCGTGACCGCATTGCTTTTGCGCGTCTTTGTTCGGGCAAGCTGCGGCGTGGCATGAAGGCGAAGCTAACACGGACTGCCAAGCCGCTAACCCTGTCCACGCCACAATTCTTCTTCGCGCAGGACCGTGCGCTCGCCGAAGAAGCTTACGCTGGCGATGTGGTGGGGATTCCAAATCACGGCACGCTGCGGATCGGCGACACGCTTACGGAAGGCGAGGATATTGCGTTTCTCGGTGTGCCGAACTTCGCGCCGGAAATCCTCCGGCGGGTTAAGCTTGGCGATCCGATGAAGGCCAAGAAACTGAAAGAGGCGCTCCAGCAGATGGCGGAGGAGGGTGTTGTGCAGGTTTTCCGGCCGCTGGACGGCGCTCCGGCGCTGGTTGGCGTGGTTGGCCCCTTGCAGCTCGACGTGCTGAAAGTGCGGCTCTCGGAGGAATACGGGCTCGACATTGGTTTCGAACAGCCGGAGTTTCAGCTGGCACGCTGGATCAATTCGAGCGACACCCAGAAACTCGAAGATTTTGTGCAGGCCAACTACTCGAGCTGCGCTGAAGACCTCGATGGCGACAAGGTTTTCATGGTGCGTAATCAATTCATCCTCGACTATACGCGCGAACGAGCGCCTGGGATTTCGTTCACCGACATTAAGGACGTGAAGGACAAGGCCGCTTAGTTCAATTTTACATTCGCGGTCTTGATGACCGGTGCCCAGCGCGCGATCTTGTCGTCCATGCGGGCTCGTAAGTCTTCCGGTGAAGAGCCAACGGGCTCCATCATGTAAGATACGGTCCATTCGGGAGTGGCTTGCATTGCTTACCACTATCCTCTACTGCGGCTGCAATCGGACCGGAGTGTAATATGGGCTTAGGTGTTCTTGTTCTCGGTCTTGTGGTTTTCCTCGGGACGCATGTATTCGTCTCGTTCCGCGGCGCGAGGGCCGGTGTAATCGCGCGGGTGGGACTGCATGCCTATCGCGGGGCGTTCGCGGTCGTCGCGCTCATTGGCCTAGCTCTGATCGTCTGGGGCTATGGGCAATACCGAGCGAATGGATGGATTCAACTGTGGTCGCCGCCCGCCTTCATGGGGCACGTCACGGTGGGGTTGATGCTGTTCGCGGTGATCTTTATGACCGCCGCCTTTGTCCCGAGCCACATCAAGACCCGCCTCAAGCATCCGATGCTCGCAAGCGTAAAGACCTGGGCGTTCGCCCATTTGCTTTCCAATGGGGATCTCGGGTCGATCTTGCTGTTCGGTACGTTCCTGGCTTGGGGTGTCTATGCCCGCATCGCCGCTAAACGTCGCAACGATCTCGGGCCCATGTCCGCACCTGCCAGTTGGACCAATGACGTGATCGTTGTCGCGCTCGGGATCGTGATTTATCTCGCGCTTGGCTATGCCTTCCATCCGGCCGTGATCGGCGTGCCTGTATTCGGGAAATAACGATGTTAGCCCAAGACGAGATCCGGCGGCTCACCGCCCCCGACATACGCGCGCGTAAGGGAGGTGAGCCGATTGTCTGCCTTACCTCTTATCACGCTCATACCGCGCGCATCGTCGACAAACACTGCGATGTGATTTTGGTCGGTGACTCGCTCGGTATGGTGATGCACGGGCTCGAGACCACTGTTCCTGTAACCCTAGAAATGATGATCCTACAGGGACATGCCGTGATGCGCGGCTCGAAGCACGCGTTGGTGGTTGTAGATATGCCGTTCGCTTCCTACGAAGCGTCGAAAGAGCAGGCCTTCATGAACGCGGCGCGCGTGCTGAAGGAAACCGGTTGCGGTGCGATCAAGGTCGAAGGCGGCAGGCGTATGGCGGAGACCATCACCTTTCTTGCCGAACGCGGTGTGCCGGTGATGGCTCATGTCGGACTGACTCCGCAGGCTATCAACACGATCGGCTCATTCCGGGCCCAAGGCCGCGATGAAGCCGACTGGGCGCGCATCGAGGATGATACAATCGCCG
>DASWAK010000346.1:0-4517 GCA_036391175.1 Pseudolabrys sp. | reverse complement strand
GGGTTCGCTGACATCAACTCACTGATCAAATTCCGCGACGCCAAGCCAGGCACGCCGATCAAGGCGATATTCATGCTCTATAACCGTCCGCCATTCGCGGTGATCGGTCGCAAGAGCCGCGGCATCTACAATCCGAAAGATCTGGAAGGCAAGACGTTGGGCGCACCGGCAGCTGACCTTGCATATGCACAGTGGCCGGTCTTCGTGCAGGCTAACAGCATCGACGCTTCCAAGGTAAAAATTGAGAACGTCAGCTTCCCGGTGCGCGAGCCGATGCTGGCCGCCGGCCAAGTGGACGCGATTACCGGTCTCTCATTTTCATCTTTTATCGATCTCAAGGACAAAGGCATTCCGGTCGACGATATCGCGGTCCTGCTGATGGCCGATTACGGCGTCGAACTTTACGGAAGTGCTATCATCGTAAACTCAACATTCGCTGCCGAACGCCCCAACGCGGTAAAAGGCTTCCTGCGTGCCTTCATGAGAGCCCTGAAGGAAACTGTAAAACAACCTTCGAGCGCAGTCGGCTCAGTACTCAAACGCAATGATCTGGCGAGGAAAAATGTTGAGCTTGAGCGCCTCACCATGGCAATCAACGAAAATATCGTCACGCCAGAAGTGAAAGCGAATGGCTATGGCGGTATTGATGACGCGCGCTTTGCCCACGCTATCGAACAGATCGCACTTACCTATAAGTTCAAGGGTGCGAAACCGAAACCGGAAGATGTTTTCGACCCGTCGTTCCTGCCATCCCCGGCCGAACGCAAGTACAAATAAATTGCCGGCAACTTCGCAGCGTTACTTGATGCGCTCGAGAATGCTCACGTAGTTTGCCACGGACGTCCCGCCCATATTGAAGATGCCTCCGAGACGAGCATTCTTCACCTGAAGGTCAGCAGCGCTGCCCATCAGCTGCATCGCGCAAAGCGCATGCATGGATACCCCGGTAGCACCAATTGGATGGCCTTTTGCCTTCAACCCACCCGAGGGATTAACCGGCAATTTGCCGTCCTTCTGGGTCCAGCCTTCCATGGCGGCACGAGCGCCCTGGCCTTCCGCGGTCAGACCCATCGCTTCGTATTCGATCAGCTCCGCGATGGTGAAGCAGTCGTGCGTCTCAACGAAGGACAAATCGCCGAGCTTGAGTCCCGCTTTCGCAAGCGCGCGTTGCCAGGCATGGGCGCAACCTTCGAATTTCAGGATGTCTCGCTTCGACATCGGCAAGAAATCCTGCACATGCTCGGCGGCGCGGAAGGCGATCGCCTTTTTCAACTTGAGCGCGGTACCGACATCAGCGAGCACGACCGCAGCAGCGCCATCCGAGACCAGCGAGCAATCGGTACGTTTGAGCGGACCAGCCACGAACGGATTCTTCTCGCTCTCGGTACGGCAGAAGTCGTAACCCAAATCCTTTCGCATCTGGGCATAGGGGTTGCCGACACCGTTCTTGTGATTCTTCGCGGCGATCATGGCCAGCGCGTCTGACTGGTCCCCCCATTTCTGAAAATACAGCGCGGCAATCTTGCCGAAGATACCGGCGAAGCCTCCGTCGATATCGGCTTCCTCACGCACATACGATGCTTTGAGCAGATTGCGCCCAATCTCCGGCGCGGGTGTCGTTGTCATTTGCTCAGCGCCGACGACGAGCACGATGCGCGCCGCACGCGCCTTAATCGTCTTGATGCCCTGATGCACGGCGGCCGAGCCGGTCGCGCAGGCATTTTCCACCCGCGTCGCTCGCTTGAAGCGCAGATCGGGCGAGGCTTGCAGCACCAGCGAGGCGGTAAAATCCTGTGCAGAAAACCCCGCGTTGAAGTGCCCGAGCACAATCTCGTCGACATCCTTTGGACCGATGCCGGCGTCGGCCAGCGCGTCGCCAGCCACTCGCACAATCAGGCTTTCAACGGTTTCACCGTTAAGTTTGCCGAAGGGGGTATGGGCCCAACCGACAATACAGGCGGTCATCGATGCCTCCTTTGCCGAACTTTGGTCGCTTTCCTCAGCGATGAGCCGAAAGTCACCATATATATAAGCCGCGGTTCGCCGACTTTGCCTACCATCCAAAGCTTAGATAGCCTAGCGCGGCCAAGCATGGAACTTTCCCGTTTTTGAGGCTTAGGACCCTGAATCGCGAACGATGATTGCTTTTTCAAGCCACCGCTCTCGCGCCATGATTCTCGGCTTTGCCGCCGGCTTGCTGTCGCTTGTCGGCCCGGACCGCGCACAAGCCGAAGCACAACTGCTGATCGAGGCCTCTACCGGCAAGGTTCTGCATGCGGAAAATGCCACGTATCCGTGGTACCCTGCTTCGGTCACCAAATTGATGACCGCTTACACGACGCTCCGTGCGATCAAAGAAGGCCGCATCTCGCTCAACACATTGCTCACTATGTCGCGCAACGCAGCAGCGCAGCAGCCGACCAAAATGGGCTTCAGCATCGGCACCACGGTGACCGTCGATAATGCGCTCAAGATGCTAATGGTAAAATCCGCTAATGACATAGCGGTTGCAATCGCTGAGGGCGTCGGCGGCTCGATCGGAGGCTTCGCGGACCTGATGAATGCGAACGCCCGGCGGCTTGGCATGTCGCAAAGCAATTTCGTCAACCCGAACGGATTGCCGGCGGAAAATCACGTTACGTCCGCGCGTGATCTCGCAATATTGGCGCGCGCGCTCATTCGCGAGTTTCCGGAATACGACAGTTTTTGGCATATCTCGTCGATCCGTTACGGCAATCGCGTGATGCGCAATTACAACTCGCTGATCGATCGTTATCCCGGTGCCGACGGCATGAAGACCGGATTCATTTGCGCCTCTGGCTACAACGTCGTTGCCTCCGCCACGCGCAACGGGCGCCGGCTCATCGCGGTCGTGCTTGGCTCCTGGTCAGGTGCCGCACGCGCGCAAAAGGCGGCCCAGCTGCTCGAACGCGGTTTCAACAGCGGCGGCTTGTCCTGGCTCACACCCTCGTTGGGCACCGTCGATGCGTTGGCGCCAATTGATGCACAGCCGCCCAACTTGCGCGAGGAAATGTGCGGAGGCCATCGCCGCAAGCCGCCCTCAGAAGAAAACGACGAGGAACCTGAAGAAGCGGCCACGGCCACCGCCGCCAGCGGTGAATCGAGCAATGGCCAGGCCTTCATGCTCTCCAACCTGAAGCCGGCCACCGGCAAGTTTGTGCTCGGGCCGCCGGTCGAGACCACACCGCCGGTCGTTGTATTTACTGGATCAGCCGACCATCCCGATCCAGTCGCGCAGACTGCGAGCGCCGTGCCGAAAAAGAAAAAGAAAGTCGCCGCCAAGAAGGAAGTGGCCGAAAAGCCGGCCAATACCGCCAAGACAGCTAAGACCACCAAGCCGGCAAAGCACACCAAACCGAAAGTCAGCTCGGCGACGCAATGAGCGAGTCCGCTCACACTGACCGAAGAGCCCCGCCGACGCCAATCCCAATGACGGTGCTCACCGGCTTCCTCGGCGCCGGCAAAACTACATTGCTCAATCGGCTGTTGAAGGACACCGCGCTCGACGAGACTGCCGTCATCATCAACGAATTCGGCGAGGCGCCGCTTGACCACCTGCTCGTTGAATACGTTGGCGACAATATGGTGGTGTTGCAATCTGGCTGCCTGTGCTGCACCATGCGCGGCGACCTTGTCGATGCGCTGGAAACGCTGCTGCGCGACCTCGACAATCGGCGCTGCAAATTCCGCCGTGTGCTATTGGAAACGACTGGCCTCGCCGATCCGGCGCCCGTGCTGCACACCGCCATGGCGCATCCCTACCTCTTGCTACGCTACCGGCTCGACGGTGTTGTAACGGTAGTCGACGCGGTCAACGGTGAGGCAACGCTCGATGCCCACGCCGAAGCAGTCAAGCAGGCAGCAGTGGCTGACCGCATCGTGCTGACCAAAACTGACATCGCCGATACGTCGCGGCGCGAGCGCATCGTGGCGCGGCTGCGCGCGCTCAACCCGTCGGCGCCTATTCTCGACGCTGTCAACGCCGAAGCGACACCCGATCGGCTCCTCGGCAGCGGCCTTTACAATCCCGACAAAAAGATTCCCGACGTCAAGAAATGGCTAGCTGCCGAAGCCTATGCGGGCGATCATCATCATTCTCACGACGCTAACAGGCACGACGAGCATATCGGCTCATTTGTTCTGACCACCGACGAGGCGATATCTGCCGGCACGCTAGAGATATTCCTCGAGCTGCTGCGCGCCACCCATGGCGCCAAGCTCCTGCGCATCAAGGGCATCGTAAAACTCGCCGAAATGCCTGACACGCCGGTCGTCGTGCATGGCGTTCAGCATGTCTTCCATCCGACCGCGCGGCTCGACAATTGGCCGGATAACGACCACCGCACCCGGCTGGTGTTCATCACCCGCGACCTGCCCGAACGCACGGTGCGCGAACTGTTCGAGGCCTTTCTAGGGGTCGCGGCCCCGGACCGCCCCGATCGCACCGCCCTAACTGATAATCCACTCATCCCATTCGGCGGCCGGTAGCACCGGGC
>DASWAK010000345.1:0-3636 GCA_036391175.1 Pseudolabrys sp. | reverse complement strand
CGGCGCAACAAATGTGCTGCGAACCGGCAGGAGCGGAATCGCTGCGGCGACGCTTCTTTGCGATGTACTCAAGGGCGCGCTCGCTGTGTTCGCAGCCGCGCGCTATGGCACTGATGCGGCGCTCGCCGCTGGTCTCGGAGCATTTCTCGGCCACCTCTTTCCGGTCTGGTTGAAGTTCAAAGGCGGCAAGGGAGTAGCCACCTATATTGGCCTGCTCATTGGCCTCCACTGGCCCGCAGCATTGCTTTTCTGCGCGATCTGGCTCGCGGTCGCGGCAGTCAGTCGCTATTCATCGCTTGCTGCTTTGATTGCCAGCGCGTTCACCCCATTAGGCCTATGGTTTTTCGGTTTACCCAGTGTCGCTGCGTTGTTCTTGCTGCTTACAGTTTTATTGTGGGTCATGCACCGCGCCAATATCACGCGTCTGCTGGATGGCAGTGAAGGAAAAATCGGCGCGGCTGCCGCGCCGCGCTAAACTTATGGATCTATTCCCAACGGATTCTTCTCCATGATCAGCCGATACCCTATAGCCCTCGTGGTCTTTTTGATTTTTCAAGGCTCGCCATCGCGCGCACAGGAGCAATCCTTCGCGACTTTCGTTGCCGAGTTGTGGACGGATGCTCAAGCCAAAGGCATCACCCGCGCTACTTTCGATCTTGCGCTTAGGGGTGTCACGCCCGATCAGCGTGTGATTGCCGCCACCCAGCGGCAGCCGGAGTACGGCAAACCCGTCGGTGACTACATGAATGCGATTGTCTCCAACCGTCGGATTGCTGACGCGCAACTCAAAGCGCGCGAATGGGCCAAGACTTTCGACGCAGTCGAAAAGAAATTTCAGGTTGAACGCTGGGTGTTGCTGGCCTTGTGGGGTATGGAGTCCGATTTCGGCACCGAAAAAGATCGTTGGGATGTATTTCGATCGCTCGCTACGCTCGCCTATGTGAAATATCGCCATCCATATTTCCGCGACGAATTGATTGTGGCGATGGGCATCATGCAGAACAACCGGTTCGCCCGCGAGAAGATGATGAGCTCCTGGGCCGGAGCTATGGGCCAGAGCCAGTTCATGCCGTCAAATTTTGTCGACTATGCCGTGGATTTTTCAGGCGATGGCCGCATCGACATCTGGAGCAACGTGCCGGATGTGCTTGGCTCCACGGCCAATTACCTGCACAAATGGAAATGGAATCCTGCGTTGCCTTGGGGCTTCGAGGTCACCGTACCGAATGGCTTCGATTACATGCGAAGCCGCGCGACTTTCGCGGAATGGGAGGCACTCGGTGTTCGCCGCGCCGATGGCAAATCCTTTCCGGCCTCGGGCCAAGGAATCATTTTCTTCCCGAGCGGCGCCAACGGTCCCGGGTTTATCGTCACGGAAAATTTCGAAGTGCTGAAGGAATACAACAACTCGGATGCCTACGCGATCGCGGTCGGCCACCTGGCCGACCGCATTCACGGCGGTGGCTTGATCAAGACGCCTTGGCCGAAAGATGACCGCCAGCTCTCGCGCGATGCCCGGATCGCCTTGCAGAAAAAATTGTCAGAGCTCGGTTACAAGGTGAAAGACTTCGAAGGCCACATTGATTTCGATTTGCGCGACAACATCCGCGCCGAGCAGAAGAAATTCGGGATGGTGCCTGACGGCAACCCGACCACCGCCTTGCTGGAGAAGCTTGGTCTGAAAACGCGATGACTGCTCGCTCGAACGCACGTGGCGACCGCAACCAGTCTCTTAAAAAGAGCATATTCTATAATATGCCATTTTTGGTTGTGCGCGCTCGCGGTCTCTTTCGTGCCCTATTTGACTGGTCTGACACGGCTTCTTAGCGGGCTTATTTGACAGTAGGGGCCACCTTCCCCATGTTCCGGGCCAAACATGCGGCCGATTCCGCCTTGATTCTTACCAGTTCTGGCGGATAACCCATTGGATTTCCATGAATATTGTCGTAGTCGAGTCGCCGTCCAAGGCGAAGACGATCAATAAATACCTCGGCCCCGGCTATGAGGTTCTTGCCTCTTTTGGCCATATCCGCGACCTGCCCCCCAAGGATGGCTCGGTCGATCCGGATAACGATTTCCGCATGCTCTGGGAGGTCGACGCCAAATCGAACCAGCGCATGAACGACATCGCGCGCGCGCTCAAGGGCGCCGACAAGCTGATCCTCGCTACCGACCCGGACCGTGAAGGTGAAGCAATTTCTTGGCACGTGCTTGAGGTGCTGAAGGAAAAGAAGGCGCTCAAGGACCAAAAGATCGAACGCGTGGTGTTCAACGCCATCACCAAGCAAGCGGTGACGGAGGCGATGAAGCATCCGCGCGTCATTGATGCTGCATTGGTCGATGCCTATCTCGCCCGCCGTGCCCTCGACTACCTCGTCGGCTTCACGCTCTCGCCGGTCCTTTGGCGCAAGCTGCCGGGCGCGCGCTCGGCTGGCCGTGTGCAATCGGTCGCGCTTCGGCTCGTCTGCGACCGCGAACTGGAAATCGAGAAATTCGTCGCAAGAGAATACTGGTCCATTCTCGCCAAGCTGGCCACGCCGCGTAACGAAGTCTTCGAAGCACGACTGGTGGGCGCCGATGGGCAGAAGATCCAGCGCCTCGACATTGGCTCCGGCGCCGAGGCGGAAGCACTCACCCGCGATCTTGAGAACGCCATCTTCAGGGTAACCGCAGTCGAAGCCAAACCGGCACGGCGCAATCCGCCCCCGCCCTTCACAACCTCGACCATGCAGCAGGAGGCAAGTCGCAAGCTCGGCTTCGCTCCAGCGATCACCATGCGCCTCGCCCAGCGGCTCTACGAAGGCGTGGAGATTGACGGCGAAGCCACCGGCTTGATCACCTATATGCGTACAGATGGCATCGATATGGCACCGGAGGCGATTGCCGACATCCGCGCCATGCTGGGCCGCAACTATGGCAAGGAATACGTTCCAGCTTCGCCGCGCGAATATCACAACAAGTCGAAGAACGCGCAGGAAGCGCACGAAGCGGTACGCCCGACCAGCGCCAGCCGCGTACCCGCCGAAGTCGCCAAATATGTCGATCGCGATCAGGCGCGCCTGTACGAATTGATCTGGAATCGCGCGATCGCGAGCCAGATGGAATCCGCCGAACTCGAGCGCACCACCGTCGACATCGCCGCCAAGGCGGGTTTGCGGAACATCGAGCTGCGCGCGTCCGGCCAGGTTGTGAAGTTCGATGGCTTTCTCACCCTCTATCAAGAAGGCCAGGACGAAGTTTCCGATGACGACGAGTCGCGCCGTCTGCCCGCGATGTCAGAGGGCGAAACGCTCAGCAAGCAGGCGATCGAATCTTCGCAGCATTTCACCGAGCCGCCGCCGCGCTTTTCGGAAGCCGCTTTGGTCAAGCGCATGGAAGAGCTCGGCATCGGACGGCCCTCGACTTATGCCTCAATTCTGCAGGTGCTGCAGGACCGCGGCTATGTCCGCATCGACAAGAAGCGCCTCATTCCGGAAGACAAAGGCCGTGTCGTCGTTGCCTTCCTCGAGAGTTTCTTCACGCGCTACGTCGAATACGATTTCACCGCAGGGCTCGAAGAAAAGCTCGACGAAATCTCCGCCGGCAAGATCGACTGGCGCGCCGTGCTCGCCGAGTTCTGGGAACAGTTCGTCGGCT
>DASWAK010000344.1:0-1525 GCA_036391175.1 Pseudolabrys sp. | reverse complement strand
ACGCGCGCGTATAACCGATGAGCGTCCAGCTTACGATAAAGGCGACCACGGCGCCGGCATCGGCACCCATGACGAGGAAGGCGCCAGCGACTGGATAGATGGTGATCGGGCCGCCAGGGAGCAGAAAACCAAAAAACGCCGCGATCAACAGCCCGGTAAATCCTGACTCGTGCCCTACCCAACGGGCCACCATTTCGCGCGGCAGCAGCAGCGTAACGAAGGCACCGATCATGCAACCGGCCAGCACCTTTGGCAGCATCTCGCCAAACAACGTCACGTCGCCGAACAGAATGGTGAGAAAATGCTCACGCCCGTCGCGCACATAAACGGTCGCGGCTGCAGCGAACGCCAAAACGGCGATAATCGCTGTCGACCAATCGAAGGCGCGTCGGCGACGGCGGCGAGGCGGAGCAGGAGCGGTCAAGATGACGGGGCGGGCTGTTCTAGCGCGTTGCAGCGGGAGCGGCGTTCGAAGCCACCAGTTCGCCTTGTCGTGAACTGCCGTTGACCGCAACAACGGCGATCAAGGCCAGCATGATAGAGGCATAGACCGGAATCATGATGCCTGACAGCTTTTTGATATCTTGCTTGTCTTCGGCCGAGAGCATGACATAGCCGCGATAGCACATCGGCGCCTCCTGGGAATCTCCTTGTCTGCAAGTCTAGTGCACAATCGTCGGCTTGTCTGCCGGCTGACCGTTGTTGACCCGGCACGTTCCGCTCGATAATTTGCCCTGTGATGGGGATGGGGTCCCCCGAAACCGCCTGCAATGGCTGATGACTCCTACCGGACTTAACGAACGGTAGGAATCGTGGGTCGAACGAGGCGGATTTTCTTTGTCCATTCGCGCCGCCACGCTTCTGGTAACGCATCGGCCTGGTGCCGAACGCACGCAAAGGGGCGTGTTTCATGATGGATAACATTTGGCTCGCGTCGGCGGTATGGATTGGTCTCGCACTTGCCTCGTCACTGATTTCAATCCGGCTGGCGCTCTCGGTTGCCCTGATCGAGATTGTCGTCGGCGCGCTCGGCGGCAACTTGATTGGCCTGCCACTGACGCCGTGGGTGAATTATCTCGCCGGCTTAGGTGCAATCTTGTTGACCTTTCTCGCCGGCGCCGAAGTGGATATGGAAGTGGTGCGCCGCAATCTTGGAGCGAGCATCGGAATCGGCTTCGTCAGCTTCTTGTTGCCATATCTTGGCTGCATGCTGGCCGCACGCTATATGCTCGGCTGGCCTTGGCCGCAGGCACAGATCGCGGGCATCTCGCTCTCCACCACCTCGGTCGCCGTGGTCTACGCGGTCATGGTGGAAACCGGGCTGAATAAGACCGAGCTCGGCAAAATCATCCTGGCCGCCTGCTTCGTTACCGATCTCGGTACTGTGCTGGCGCTCGGCATCGTTTTCGCGTCTTTCACGATCTGGCTGCTCGCCTTTGCTGCAGCAACTATTGTCGTTTTAGCGGTGCTGCCGAAGGTTGGGCCATGGTTCTTTGCTTCTGTCGGACAGCGAGTCAGCGAACCC
>DASWAK010000343.1:0-13541 GCA_036391175.1 Pseudolabrys sp. | reverse complement strand
GCGGGCGGGAGCGAGAAGCCGCGCGACCTCCCCATCCCCGGCCGGGAGCTTAAAGGCATCTACTTCGCCATGGACTTTCTGCCTCAGCAGAATAGGCGTGTGAGCAATGAGCCGCAGGGCGATGTCGAGCCAATCGTCGCCAAAGGCAAGAAGGTCGTCGTTATTGGCGGTGGCGATACCGGATCCGATTGCATCGGTACTTCGATCCGCCAGGGGGCGGCGGTCGTGACCAATTTCGAGATCATGCCCGAGCCGCCCGAGCACGAAAACAAGATGCTCACCTGGCCGGACTGGCCTCTCAGGCTGCGCATCTCCTCAAGCCACGAGGAAGGCGTCACGCGCGAGTTCGCCGTGCTAACGCAAAAATTTACCGGCGAGAGTGGCCAGGTGAAAAGGCTTCATTGCACGCACATAGATGTGACGTTCAAACCTGTATCCGGTACGGAATTTGAGATCGAGGCTGATCTAGTTTTGCTCGCTATGGGCTTTGTGCATCCCGTGCATGAAGGGATGCTTAAGGCTCTGGACGTAGCGCTCGACCAGCGCGGCAACGTGTCCGCAGACACCAATGCGTATCAGACGTCGTTGCCGAAGGTGTTCGCCGCCGGCGATATGCGTCGTGGGCAATCACTGGTGGTCTGGGCGATCCGCGAGGGCCGTCAAGCGGCGCACGCGGTCGATAAATTCCTGATGGGCTCAACCCTGCTGCCGCGCTGACGTTTTACGTCGCGCAAAAGCGCTAGCGGAAAAAGCTGAAAGGGCTGCCACCGGAGGGAAAAATCCCCCGCGGCGGACGTGGCACATCGTTCTGCTTCGGAGGTGGCTTGGGCTTGGCAGTGCTGTTCTGTGTGGTCTGGCTGGTGGTTCCGCTCTTTGGCTGAACCGATTTTTTCTCCGGCGGTATCGCTGGTCCGGTAGGTACCGTATCAGCCGGCGCGGACGCCAAAGCCTCCGCTGGCGCCGCGGCCACTGGCGGGACATTGGCATCGCTGCCGCGCTGCAAAACAAAATCATCGGCGCGGCCAGGCGGCGCGCTGACCGGTTCACCCTTGACCAAAACCCGCGTCGCGATGGCATCACCATGCGGAGAGCTGTTGCCAGCACCACCCAGCAATTCTTCGGAATTGCTGGGCGTTACAGTCAAAGGAACCACCGGCCCTGCCACAGGCCGTTCCGCCGGTTTACCGTCGGGCACCGCAGGGGTGAGCGGGCCAGATGGCAAGGCGACCGGTGTCGCCCGGCTGTTCATATATCGACGAATTTCGCGCTCGACATAGTGCGCAAGCTTAAGCGCGCCAGATTTCGTAAAAAACACGCCGTCACTCGAGCGCAGCCGGCGCATCTGGCCTTCATAGTCCGGACCAAAGTTCGAATATTTGCCGGCTTCGTCAACGAAGCCGTCCCAGACGTCGATATAGACGACACCGACGCGCTCTGCGCGCGCGCGGTAGAGATCATTCAAATAGACCGCATCTGCAGTGGACTTGGTGCCGCGGATTGAGGGCAAGCCAACCCAGAACACCGGTACGCCTTTGCTCTTAAGCGCCGCGATCGTCTCATCGATACGTTTCGAATAAATCTCCGCCCATTGGTCGGTGCGAAACTCAATGACCCCGCTCGCCTTTTTTCCCGCCTGCGATTCAGACGCGACGATTCCTCCTTGCTCCTGTTCGTCGACTTGATTCTTGCTTTGCGCGTCTTTCTCAGCAGCCGGCTTGTCCGCTTGATCTTTACCCTTCTTTTTGTCCGCTTCCTTGGCAAGGTCACGCTCGCGGATATTCTGACGGTCGCTGACACCGAGCATCATGACGACATAATTCGCCTTCTCCTGCGCGAGCGTGTCGCGAGCAACGTGCCACCAGTCGAGATCCCCCTTCGCTTCGTAGCGCAACAACCCGGAGTGGTTCTTGTTCTTGCGGATAATGGCGATCTCCGGTGAATCGGAAAAAGCATCTTCAAGGCCATAGGCGAGCCAATCGGCCATGGCGTCGCCGAGAACAACAACCGACGTCGTCGGCGTGACCGGTTCGGCTTTCGGATCCGGTTTACGGGGAGGCGGCGCACGCGAATTGTCGACTGGCGCCTGTGGCTGCTCGTAGGGGGTTTCATACGACCCCCCAGAGCCCCCGAAGAGCCCCCCAAAGAAGCCGCCACCCCTTTGCGGACGCTGTCGACTCAAAAATGGAAAGCGGTCGTCGCGGAATTGCGCCTGGGCAGGCGATGTTAGTGCAACTTCAACGGTGATGATACCGGCGCAGTCGACCACAGCCAAAATGACCGCGGCGAGCAGACAACGGGAAAGTCGTTTTTTGCCAACCATACAAATCGCCCAATGGCCTCGACGGGTCGGGAAACCAGTCGCAGCGCTCGCCCTCGCGGCCAATCGCCATGGACTAATAGCGCTCAAAAAATGTCAACTCAAAGGTAGCTGAAATACCATCCTTAACGCGCGCGCAGCTGGTCAAGGACGCCTGCGGACACGAAACCATCTGGAATCCGGCCATTTTTGGCTTGAAAATCGCGAATTGCGCTACGAGTTTTCGCGCCCAGATGGCCATCCGGCTCCCCGATATCGTAGCCATGGCGTGCCAGCAACTGTTGCAATTCCAGCCGCTCAGCGCGCGACAACACGCGCTCATACCGCGGCCAATCCTGAATAAAGGCCCCCCCGCCACGTAAGCGATCGGCGAGATGTCCAATCGCTAGCGCATAAGCCTCGGCTGGAT
Source organism: Pseudolabrys sp. (assembly GCA_036391175.1). Lineage (GTDB taxonomy): Bacteria > Pseudomonadota > Alphaproteobacteria > Rhizobiales > Xanthobacteraceae > Pseudolabrys. The sequence goes on along the minus strand of DASWAK010000343.1, from coordinate 10,815 downwards.
TGTATTTCATGATGACGCTGAAATTCGTCAGCATCAGGAATCCTGGTCCCTGGATGCCGGCAGGCACCAGCAAGAACGCTTTGTCGCCAGGCCGCAGAAATGGCTGGCCGTTTGCGCGCTTGATTCCCTGCCGCTCCCAGTCGCGAATGCTCATGGGTCGCGTGTGATCGGCAAGCAGAAAATTGAATGTCGCCGGCACAACGACTTCGTAGCCCCAAGTCTGGCCTGTAATCCAACCATCTTTTTTCAGATTGTTAGCAGTGGAAGCAATGATGTCAGGCACAGAGTCAACGACATCGCGGCGGCCGTCCCGGTCGAAATCCACTGCATATTTCTTGAATGCGGTTGGCATGAACTGGGTCGGTCCGAATGCGCCTGCCCACGACCCGACCAGACGATCGGGCCGAACATCTCCGCGCTGGAGAATTTCCAGCGTGGAAAGGAATTCCTCGCGGAAATAATTCTGCCTGCGGCCAATGCAGGCGAGCGTGGCTGTGGAACGGACCACCGGACGATCCCCCGTCAAGGTGCCGTAGTTGGTTTCGACACCCCAGATGGCAGCGATGGTATAGCGATCCACTCCGTAGGCGCGCTCCATCGCGTCAAAGACACTCCGATACCTTTCGAGCAAAGCGCGGCCCTGCTCGATGCGCTCGTTAGTCACCAGGATGTCGAGATAGTCCCAGAAGGATTTGGTGAATTCAGGCTGATTGTCCAGAAGATCCATAATCCGCAGATCAGGCGTGAGCGATGCCGTATAAGCCTGGAAGACGCTTCGCGAGATGCGACGACGCGCCGCCGCCGGCCATAGCCCCTCGATACAGTGATGGAAATTTGCCGCCGCCGCGCGGATCGCGTCTGCTGTCATCTGCGGATGACCGGAGGAGCCCGATTCCCCGCTCCACTCCGGCGCTGATTGGGTGGGCGGTGACAGGGCGCCGGTGGTTGTTGGATTGAGGCTGTCGCGCCTGTCCTGCGCCGCGACTACACCACAAGCGGCCGCCACAATGCCTCCAGCAATGAGAATAGGCCAAGCTCTACGCATGCCGATCCCGATCTGTACCAACTACTGCCAATTCTATGAGTGTCCCGATATCATTTCTGCAGCGTTAATGGTCTACTTTCCTAACGTTGCATATGGACCCCCGCCCTCACCCGTGCTTTCTGCCGCGGGGACGCATTCACGAATCGCAATGAAAAGTCTCGCATGACCCCTATCCGCAAAGCCATATTTCCGGTGGCCGGCCTTGGAACCCGCTTTCTCCCGGCCACAAAAGCCATGCCTAAAGAAATGCTTCCGGTCGTAGACCGGCCGCTTATCCAGCACGTAGTGGATGAAGCGCGCCAGGCCGGCATCGAGCATTTCATCTTCGTCACCGGGCGAAACAAGAGCGTGATAGAAGATCACTTCGACCGCCAGTTCGAGCTCGAGTTAACCTTGATGGAGCGCGGCAAGAAGACCGAGCTCGCGCTTCTGTCGGAGGATCTTCCTGAGGCCGGAACCGTGAGTTTCACCCGCCAGCAATCGCCGCTCGGCCTTGGCCACGCGGTCTGGTGCGCACGTGAGCTGGTCGGCCATGAACCGTTTGCCCTGCTTTTGCCCGACGTGCTGGTTCAACACACCCGCGGTTGCCTCGCCCAGATGATCGACGCCGCGAGGGAACTCGACGGTAACGCCAATATCATCGCAGTAGAAGAAGTGCCAAAGGAGCGCGTGCACATGTATGGTGTCGTCGGCGTCGGCGCTCCGAAGGGTAAGGCATTTGCGATCACAAAGATGGTCGAGAAGCCGAAAGCGAGCGAAGCACCATCCAATCTCACTATTACCGGGCGGTACATACTTCAACCGCAGATCTTTGAATTACTGGAAAAGCAGGCTGCCGGCACCGGCGGCGAAATTCAGCTCACCGATGCAATGCTGGCACTCTCGCGTTCGCAACCATTTTACGGCCTTAAGTTCGAGGGGCGTAGCTTTGACTGCGGTTCCAAGATCGGCTTTCTCGCCGCCAACGTAGCCTACGCGCTGGAGCGCCCCGATATCGCACCTGAGTTGCGCTCTGAAATGCGCCGTCTGCTTGACGGAATGTGACAGTCTAAACCCAGCCTTTGAGCTCGCGCGTGACTACGTCACGGATCACCGCCATGCCGCCGGGCGTATCGTTGAGGCAGGGAATCGCGGCGAAGTTTTCGCCGCCCGCGTGCCGGAAGATTTCCGCATTCTCCATGGCGATCTCCTCCAGAGTCTCGAGGCAATCGGAGGAAAAGCCAGGCGTGATAACGGCAAGATTTTTCACGCCGCGCTCAGCGAGCGATTTCACGGTCGCGTCCGTATAGGGCTTGAGCCACTCGGCCGTGCCAAAGCGCGACTGGAACGTCATCATCAACCGTTGATCGTCGACTTTTAGCTTCTTGCGCAGTAGCGCCATCGTTTCGCTGCACTGCTTGAGATAGGGATCGCCCTTGGCGACATAATCCTCCGGCATGCCGTGGTAGGAGGCAACAATAACCTCGGGCTTGAAAGGGAGCTTCCCGAGCGCAGCGTTGAGTGAGCCTGCGAGCGCGTCGATATAGACAGGCTCGGCATAATAAGGCGCGGCGACGCGCAGCGTCGGCTGGAAACGCATGTCGGTCAGCGCGCGGAAAACTTCATCGCAAACAGTGGCAGTGGTTGCCGCCGCGTATTGCGGATAAAGCGGCACGATCAGGATTCGCTCGCAATCCTGCGCGGCAAGTGCTTCCAGCCGTGAGCGAATCGACGGATTGCCGTAGCGCATCGCCCAGTCGACACGGATACGCTTGTCGAATCTCTCTAGCATTTCATCAAGCTTGTCGGACTGCGACCGCGTGATCGTCTTGAGCGGTGACTCGTTACGTTCCCGGTTCCAGATCTTGTCGTAGTCGCGACCCTTGCGGCCGGGCCGCACGGTCAAGATGATCAGATTAAGCACCAGCCACCATTTCAGTCGGTTCTCCTCGATCACGCGGCGGTCGGAGAGAAATTCCTTCAAGTAGCGTCGCACCGCCCAATAGCCGGTCGAGTCGGGCGTACCAAGATTGACCAGCAGCACGCCGATACGGCCGCCAGCGGCCGGAACCGTGTTCGGACTCATGGCTTGCGCTCGTCGGCGATCACCTTGCCGTCATTCGGTAGGGTGCCTGGCGCAACCAGCTTCACGGAGCCCTTAAGCTTGGTAATCGACTGCAAGGTTACAGCAATCGCGGTTTCAAGCGCGGCGTCTGGCGGCGCATACTCCGCCAGCAAAGTCATTGAGTCCTGTTCGGCTGCGCGGTCGACCACGAGGCGAAGACGCTTGAGCTCCGGGTGACGCGCAGCAATCTCGGCAACCTGTTTGGGGTGCACGAACATACCCTTCACTTTCGCGGTCTGATCGGCACGGCCCATCCACCCCTTGATACGCACATTGGTTCGCCCGCAGGGCGAGGCGCCAGGCATGAGTGCGGAAAGATCGCCCGTGGCAAGACGAATCATCGGGTAATCCGAATTGAAGGACGTAACGACAACCTCCCCCACTTCCCCATCTGGCACAGGGTCACCGGTACCGGGACAGACAATTTCAACGATAACGCTTTCGTTGATGATCATACCGTCGCGGGCCTCGCTTTCGTAAGCAATCACACCCAGTTCGGCAGTCGCGTAGCACTGCAAGACGGCGACACCACGATGGCCTAGCTCCTCGCGTAGCGAAGCCGGCAGCGCGGCGCCTGATACGAGGCCGCGCTTGATCGAGGATGTGTCTTTATCGGTCTTTTCAGCTGTATCCAGGAGAATCTTCAGGAAATCCGGCGTACCGACATAGCCGGCTGGCCTATAGTGAGCGATCGCCTCAAGCTGCTGCTCGGTATTTCCAACACCGCCCGGAATAACGGCGCATTCAAGCGCATGGGCGCCCGATTCCAGAATGAACCCGCCAGGCGTGAGGTGATAGGCAAAGGAATTGTGGACGACATCGCCAACACGAAATCCTGCAGCATAGAGAGCACGCGCCGCCCCCCACCAGTCGGTGCCCTCGCCTTCAGGTTCGAAGATCGGCCCCGGCGACATCAGCAGACGCCGCACTTTGCCTGGCGCAGTCACGTTGAGACCACCGAACGGTGGATGCGCCTTTTGCAATGCCGAAATTTCCGATTTGCGCAAAACCGGCAGCTTCGCCAACGAAGCACGCGACGTAATCGATTTTGGATCGATGCCCTGGAGATGCTTCGCCCAGCCTGGTGCGTTCATCGCGCGCGCAATGATGTCGGTTAGGCGCCCAAACTGCTCGCGCTCGCGCGCGGCCGGATCGCGGGTTTCCAGGGCGTCGTAGTGTCCAGGCATGGCTTACGCCAGCCACCTCTTGCGCCGGCGGTAATGCTTGCCTTCGCGGAATGATTTGCGGCGGCCTTCGGAAATACCGAGGTAGAATTCTTTCACATCTTCGTTTTCGGCAAGCGCCTTAGCTTCGCCATCCATTACCACACGGCCGTTTTCGAGAATGTAGCCGTAACGCGCAAAGCGCAGAGCCATGTGGGTGTTTTGCTCGGCCAACAGAAAAGAGACACCTTCCTTGTCGTTTAGGTTTTTAACGATGCCAAAAATTTCCTCAACGATTTGCGGCGCGAGGCCCATCGATGGCTCATCGAGTAATATCATCTTTGGGCGCGACATCAGCGCGCGGCCAATCGCGCACATTTGCTGCTCGCCGCCCGAAGTGTAGCCGGCAAGCGAGTCCTGTCGTTCGCTGAGCTTCGGGAAATAGGAATACACGAGATCCAGGTCGCGCTTGATCGCGGCCTTGCCGTCGCGCCGGGTGAACGCGCCGGTGAGCAGATTTTCTTCGATGGTGAGATGACCGAAGCAGTGACGGCCCTCCATCACCTGGATGCAGCCGCGCCGCACCAATTCATTTGGGGAGAGGTCTTGCACCTCAGCACCTTCAAATACAATCGAGCCCTTGGTGACGTCCCCGCGCTCGGCGTGGAGCAAATTGGAAATGGCCTTCAATGTGGTCGTTTTGCCGGCCCCGTTGGCGCCGAGCAGCGCAACGATCCCGCCCTTCGGCACATCGAGGGACACACCTTTGAGCACAAGGATGACATGATCGTAGATCACCTCGATATTGTTGACCGAGAGGATGTGCTCATTTTGAGCGGTAGTCGCCGGATTCTGCTCAACGGCGGACATCGGCCATCACTCCATAAAAGGAAGACCTCTCCCCGCAAACGGGGAGAGGCTTATTTGTCAGCGCTGTCGGCTCATGACGACTTGTCGCAAGCTTCGGTGCGCTTCGGCCAGCCAGTGTTCTTCTCGACGTATTCTTTGGCCGCCTCATCAAGCATGGGGCGCACCTTTTCCTTCATGGGTTGGATCCAATCGGAGATCTTGACCCACTTGGCCCCATCCCACTGTTGCATGTAAGCGGGCGCGTGGCCGTTATGATCGGTGCAATTCACGCCCGAGATTGGTGCGGCGAAGTTCGCGAAACCAAGTTCCTTCCAGCGCGCTTCAGAGATGTTGAGCGTTTCGAGGCCGCGGCGGACGTCCTCGCCGGTCACGACCTTCTTGCCCGAAAGTTTCTGCGCATTGCGGATCGCTTCCGCGATCAGCACAGAGTTATAAACCCCGCGGTTGTATAAATTTTCAGCGAACTTTTCCTTCTCGACCTGACTCTGGCCCTTGTCCACGACGTATTTCTTGATGTCTTGGATAGCGGGATAGTTCGAGCCCAGGCCATTGAAGTTGAGCGAGAGGTAGCCTTTGGCTGCCTGGCCGCCACCGCGGCCATCGTCATCCGATCCCGACCACCAGATACCGATGAAGTGGTCCATCGGGTAGCCGTTCTCAGCCGCGCGCTTGACTGCAGTTGGATTCATTGCACCCCAGCCCCACATGATCATCCAATCCGGTCGATCGCGACGAACTGCGAGCCATTGGGCCGACTGGTCCTGCATTTCCTTGCCGGCGACGGAGTACTCTTTCACCGTGAAGTTGTAGTCTTTAGCGAATTGTTGCAACAGCGGGAGCGGCTCGCGGCCATAGGGGCTTTCTAGGAAAATGAAGCCGACGGTCTTGCCCTTGAGCTTATCGAGACCGCCCTCTTTGCCACCGATGTAGCGCATGATCATTGACAGGCCGTCCCAATAGGTCGCAGGCGGATTGAACACCCACGGGAATTTGTCGCCGATAGCCGACGCGGACAGGCCATAAGCCATCGACAGAATGGGGATCTTGTCGACTGCAGCCTTCGGGATCACCTGCAATGTGATGCCTGTCGACCACGGGTTCACCATCGCCGGCTTCTTTGTCTTAACCGATTCCCAGCACTCGACGCCTTTCTTGGTATCGTAGCCGGTCTCGCATTCTTCGATGTTGAGCTTCACGCCGCCGATGCCACCATCGCGTTCGTTGAGCATGGACAAATAGTCGTGCATGCCATTGGCGATCGGAATGCCCGAGCCGGCGAATGGCCCGGTCCGATAGGTAAGTAACGGCTGGTAGATCGTGTCTTGCGCTTGCGCCTTGCTGGCGAGCACAGTTGCCCCCAGCAAGCTCGCGCAGGCCATGCCGACCAGAAGATGTCTTGCCTTCATTGTCGTTCCTCCCTTTGGTTCGCGCCGAGTATGGCGCGCCTCTGATTTCTGCATTCGCCCGGCCCGACTTGGTCGGGAGGCGATTTCGGAGCCACGGCTGCAGCCGTGGTCGGAAATTGGGCCTATCCTGCACCATCAGTACGGAAACGGCCACACCCTCAACTTTTGTTTACCGATCTGCCACAACCGCGCGAGTCCTGCCGGTTCGGCGATGAGAAAGAACACGATCAGGGCACCGGTGATCATAAATGTCATGTGTTCGACCGTCGCCGCATGCAGCGGCAAACCGAGCTCAGGCGGTACAAAACGCAGAATGATCGGCAAGATGTATATTAGTGCCGCGCCCAGGAACGACCCGAGCAGGCTGCCGAGACCACCGATGATGATCATGAACAGGACTGTGAAACTCTCATTAATGGAGAAGACGGTGGATTCCGCACCGCCATACCAGAGGAATACCAGCATCGCCCCGGCGACGCCGCAGTAAAACGACGACACCGCGAAGGCCAGCAACTTGGTGGGCAGCAGGCGGATACCCATCAGTTCGGCAGCGATGTCCATGTCGCGCACGGCCATCCACATGCGCCCGATGCGCCCATGGACTATGTTCGACGCCACCCACGTCATTACCACAACGATTGTAAGTACGATCAGGTAGCGCGTCTCCGCACTGGCGCGCGGGCCGGTGATAACGATGCCGAAGAGCTCGCGTTGCGGGACCTCGATTGCTGCCGACACATTGTAGTTGTAGAGCCAGGGAATCCGGATGAAGCACCACTCGAGGAAGAACTGCGCAGCCAGCGTCGCTATCGCTAGATAAAAGCCTTTGATGCGCAGCGAAGGCAGGCCAAACACCGCGCCGATCGCAGCGGAAAAAAAGCCGGACGCAATTACCCAAATGATGATGTTCACATCGGGGAAGATAGTGGTCAGCTTGTAGCAGGCATAAGCGCCGACACCCATGAACGCGCCGGTGCCGAGCGACAATAGTCCGGTATATCCGGTAAGAAGATTTAGCCCGATCGACGCGAGCGAGAAGATCAGAAATGGAGTCATTACCGCGTTGATAAGGAAATCGTTTCCGGTTAACGGAATAATGACATAGGCGATCACCAATATTATTGCGATTCCGACTCGATCCTGCAGAATCGGAAACACCGCATGGTCGCTGGTGTAGGACGTCTTGAATTGGCCGGCCTCGCGATAAAACATCGCTCACACTCGCTCGATGATGCGTTCGCCGAACAAGCCCTGCGGGCGAAACAGCAGGAACACCAGCGCGATCACAAATGCGAACCAGGCGTCGGTACCCCCGCCGATCAGCGGCCCCCAGTAGAACTCACCGAGTTTCTCGCCGACGCCGATGATCAGGCCGCCGACGATGGCGCCCGGGATCGAGGTTAAGCCGCCAAGAATAAGGACGGGCAGCGCCTTCAGTGCGATCACATCGAGCGCGAAGGACACGTCCGAGCGCGCGCCCCAGAAGATGCCGGTGACCAGCGCCACTAGGCCGGCAGCGAACCAGACGATAACCCAGATCTGTTCGAGGGAGATGCCAACCGAGAGGGCCGCCGAATGGCTGTCGGCCACCGCGCGCAACGCCCGACCAATGCGGGTCTTGGAAAAGAACACCGCCAGGCCAGCCACCATGATCGAGGCGATGATTACAGCGGCGATGTCGAGCTTCTGCAATGAAACAGCTCCGCCCAGCGACTTGTAGGTGATGGTACCTTTCGGCAGGTAAAGCTGGTCAGTAATCATCACCTTGGGGTCGCCGCCGAATACGAATTCGCCAAAGCCGATCAGGAAATACGTGATCCCGAAGGTAGCCATGAACAGGATTATGTCGGGCTGGTTCACCAGGGGCCGCAACACCACTCGCTCTACCGCGAAAGCCAACACGAACATCACTACGATGCTAAGGCCAAGCGCCAGAAAGGCTGGCACGCCGACATTGTATAAGCCGACCAGCGTGAGCGCGGCGAACACCACCATGATGCCCTGAGCGAAATTGAACACGCCCGAAGCCTTGAAGATCAGTACGAAGCCGAGGGCGATCAGGGCATAGAGCATGCCGCCGACCAGGCCCTCCCATAGTGTCTGCACGAAAAGGTCGGGCGCGGTGCCCATCTGCACGAAGGGGTCGATGAAAATTTGGTAGAGCAGACCCATCGTGTCCTCAATGCGCCACGCCGAGATAAGCGTCGATCACAGCCTGATTGCGCTTGACTTCGTCGGGCGTTCCATCAGCAATCTTGATGCCGTGATCGAGCACGACCACCCGGTCGGACAAGTCCATCACCACCCCCATGTCGTGCTCGATCAGCGCGATGGTGGTGCCGTAGTAATCGTTCACGTCGAGCACGAAGCGCGACATGTCTTCTTTTTCCTCAAGGTTCATCCCCGCCATGGGTTCGTCAAGCAAAAGCAATTCAGGCTCCATGGCGAGCGCACGACCCAGTTCCACCCGCTTCTGTAAACCGTAGGGAAGCCGACCGACCGGCACACGCCGGATTTCCTGGATCTTGAGAAAATCGATAATTTCCTCGACGTAGCGACGATGCTCGACTTCCTCGCGCATCGCTGGGCCATAACGGAAAAGCTGCCAGAAAAAGCTGCTGTGCATCTTCAGCGTACGGCCGGCCATAATGTTGTCGAGCGCGGTCATACCGCGAAACAGGGCCACGTTCTGGAACGTGCGTGCAATGCCGCCATACGCCGCTTCGTGCGGGCGCATTTTCGAGCGCGTCTCGCCTTTGAAGGAGATGCGGCCATGCTGCGGGTGGTAGAAGCCATTGATGATATTGAGCATTGAGGTCTTGCCGGCGCCGTTCGGGCCGATGATCGCGCGGATCTCCCCTTTGCGGATATCGAAAGAGACCTCGCTCACCGCCTTCACGCCGCCGAATGACAGCGACACGTCTTCCACCGACAATAAAACATCGCCGACCGCTACCTGGGGTCCGCCCGGCGCCCTCATGCCGCCTGCCCCATGGCGGCAACGGGTTCGATCTTCATGTCGCGGATTTTCACGCGGGCGCTAATCGTGCCCTTGCGACCATCTTCGAAAGTGACCTCAGTCGAAATGTCGGCCTCCTTCGAGCCGTCATAAAGCGCCTTGATCAGCGGCGCGTAGCGTTCTGCGACAAAGCCTCGGCGGACCTTCAGCGTGCGCGTGATTTCGCCGTCGTCGGGGTCCAGCTCTTTGTGCAAAATCAGGAATCGCTTGATTTGTGCGCCGGCCATCACTTTGTCCCTGGCAAGCGAGCGGTTCACCTCCGCAACATGTTTTTCGAGCATGTCATAGACGAGCGGATGGCCAGCCAGCTCCTGATACGAGCCGTAGACCACGTTGTTGCGCTCTGCCCAGCTACCAACTGCGGTGAGATCGATATTGAGCATGACCGTGACGAACTCGCGCTTGTCGCCAAGCGCCACCGCTTCGCGAATATTGGGATAGAACTTGAGCTTGTTCTCAATATATTTCGGCGGGAACATCGTCCCGTCGTTGAGCCTGCCTACATCCTTTGTGCGGTCGATGATTTTTAAGTGGCCAGTCTTCTCATCAAAGAAGCCCGCATCGCCGGTCTTTACGTAACCGTCCGGCGTCATCACCTCGGCGGTCTTGGCTTCGTCCTTGAAATAGCCAGAGAACATGCCCGGCGACTTGAACTGAACCTCGCCATCTTCGGAAATGCGAATGTCGACGTTGGGGCAAGCAGGCCCAACCGTATCGGCATAAACTTCGCCGTCCGGCTGCGCGGTTACGTAGAGGAAAGCTTCGGTTTGCCCATAGAGCTGTTTCAGGTTCAAGCCGATCGAGCGGTAAAAACTGAATAGATCCGGTCCGACCGCCTCGCCAGCTGTGTAGGCGACACGCACGCGTGAGAATCCGAGCACGTTCTTGAGAGGGCCATAGACGAGGACGTTGCCGATCACGTAGAGCAGCCGCCCTATCAGCGGCACAGGATCGCCGTTGAGAATGCGCTCACCATAGCGACGCGCCACCCCGATGAAATAGTGAAACAACTTACGTTTGACGATGCCGGCATCTTCCATGCGAATCATCACGCGGGTGAGAAGCAATTCAAGCGTGCGCGGCGGTGCGAAATAGAAGCTTGGCCCGATCTCACGCAGATCGGCCATGGCAGTGTCAGGACTCTCCGGACAGGCGGTGCAGAAGCCGGAGACCATGCCTTGCGCGTAATTGAGGTAGTGGTCGCCGAC
>DASWAK010000342.1:0-8515 GCA_036391175.1 Pseudolabrys sp. | reverse complement strand
CATTGCCGCGCGCGCGCTTGGGGCACGCGGCGCGCCCTATCTCGCCGATCTCAACCCGGAACAGCGCGAGGCGGTGGAAACGCTGGATGGGCCGGTGCTGGTGCTGGCCGGCGCAGGCACCGGGAAAACGCGCGTGCTCACTACGCGCATCGCTCACATTCTGAATCTCGGGCGCGCGCACCCGAGCCAGATCCTCGCCGTCACTTTCACCAACAAGGCCGCACGCGAGATGAAGGATCGAGTAGGCCAGATGGTCGGGCAGATCGTTGAGGGCATGCCGTGGCTCGGCACCTTTCATTCAATCGGCGTGAAAATATTGCGGCGTCACGCCGAGCTGGTCGGGCTGAAGAACAACTTCACGATCCTGGATGTCGATGACCAGATCCGGCTGATCAAGATGATCCTCGAAGCAGAAAAGCTCGACGAAAAGCGGTGGCCCGCGCGCGTGCTCGCCATGTTGATCGACGGCTGGAAGAATCGCGGGCTCACGCCCGAACAGGTGCCGTCCGGCGAAGCCGCCAGCTTCGCCAATGGCAAGGGCAAGAAGTTATACATCGCCTATCAGGAGCGGCTGAAGACGCTCAACGCCGCCGACTTCGGCGACCTGCTGCTGGAGAACATCCGGCTGTTCCGGCAGAACGCAGATGTCCTGCGGAATTTCCAGGAGCGGTTTAAATTCATCCTGGTCGACGAGTATCAGGACACGAACGTCGCGCAGTATCTGTGGCTCAAGTTGCTGGCGCAGACGAGTGGACCTAGCACTGCTCTCACCCCTTCATCACCGGGTCGGCATGAAGCGCCGAGTTCCGGTAATCAACGTCTTGAGCCCCTGCAAGATGACATCGATGGCCGGGACGAGCCCGGCCATGAGTCCGAGAGTGCGGCACGCCCTGCGATCACAGAAGCGCGCTCCCCCAAAAACATTTGCTGCGTCGGCGATGACGACCAGTCGATCTATGGCTGGCGCGGAGCGGAGGTCGATAACATCCTACGGTTTGATCACGACTTCCCCGGAGCCAAAGTCATAAGACTCGAAAGAAATTATCGGAGCACCGGGCACATTCTTGCAGCCGCCTCCCACCTCATCGCCCACAACGAAGGCCGCCTCGGCAAGACGCTGCGCACCGAGGACGAGCTGGGGGAGAAGGTGCAGGTCACCGGCGCCTGGGACTCTGAGGAAGAAGCGCGCGCCATCGGCGAGGAGATCGAGCAGCTCCAGCGCGAGGCGCGCGAGCGTGGCGAGGATCACCCGCTCGACGAGATTGCGATTCTGGTGCGTGCCTCTTTCCAGATGCGCGAATTCGAGGACCGCTTCATCCAGCTCGGCCTGCCGTACCGCGTGATCGGCGGCCCGCGCTTCTACGAGCGCGCCGAAATCCGCGACGCCCTCGCCTATCTACGCGTGATTGCGCAGCCGGCTGACGATCTCGCCTTCGAGCGTATCGTCAACGTGCCCAAGCGCGGCCTCGGCGATGCAGCGCTGCAAATGCTGCACGACTATGCGCGCAAGAAACGCATCCCGCTTACAGAGGCCGCCGCCGCGCTCTCTGCGACCGATGAGATGAAGCCAAAGCCGCGGTTTGCGCTGCGCGACCTGATGGCCGCCTTCGAGCGCTGGCGCGCGAAGAAGGATTCAATGCCGCACACCGAGCTCGCCGAGATCGTGCTCGATGAATCCGGCTACACCGACATGTGGCTGAGGGACCGCTCCGCCGACGCCGCCGGCCGCCTGGAAAACCTCAAGGAGCTGGTGCGCTCCATGGAGGAGTTCGAGAACCTGCAAGGCTTCCTCGAGCACATTTCGCTGGTGATGGACCGCGAAGGTGCCGAGGCCGAGCAGGCCGTCAACGTCATGACGCTGCATTCCGCCAAGGGGCTGGAATTTGACTGCGTGTTCCTGCCCGGCTGGGAGGAGGGCCTGTTCCCGCACCAACGGTCGCTCGACGAGAGCGGCCGCGCGGGCCTGGAGGAAGAGCGCCGCCTCGCCCATGTCGGCCTCACGCGCGCGCGGAAGTTCGCCAAGATTTATTTTGCCACCAACCGGCGCATCCACGGGATGTGGACCTCGACCGTGCCCTCACGTTTCCTCGATGAGCTGCCGGAGGCACATGTGGAGGTGAAGGAGGCCGCGGGCGGCGCCGGCGGCTTCGGCATGTCGGGCTATGGCGTCTCGCGCTTCGACGAGATGAACGCCTTTGGCTCCAGCTACAACACGCCGGGTTGGCAGCGCGCGCAAAGAACGCAACAAGAGCGCAAGGGCCGCGGCGGCTTTTATGACAACGGCCAGCCGCGCTATGTGCCGGATGGCGTGTTTGGTGATGACGCTGATGCGGAGGACATCCGTCCCCTTAAGGGGAAGGTTGCCGGCACAGCGGGGCGGGCGGGGGTCAAGCGCAAATCCCCTCTCACCATCGAAGGCGAACTGGTGGCAAAATCCACCGGAACGGTGTCATCCTTTACCGTCGGCGAGCGCGTGTTTCACCAGAAATTCGGCAACGGCAATGTGGTGGCCGTGGACGGCAACAAGCTCACCATTGCCTTCGACAAGGCAGGAGAGAAGCGCGTGGTGGATAGCTTTGTGGAGAGAGCGTGAAGTCGCGCGTCGATTAATTTTTTATATCGTTAGCCCATGTCCCACCCTCACAAACAACTGACAGACCAGGCCGTTGATTTCTGGCTGGCGCGGGGCGCCGTTCTGGTCATTGTCGGGCTTCAGATCGGAATCGTGAATGATCTCACGATCGGGCCGCGCTGGCTCGCGCCTGCCCTGGAGCTTGCCCTCCTCATTCCGTTGACGATCGCGACCGCCTGGACGCAAAGGCGCGCACGCAAGGCATCGACCAAACAGCAATGGAGTATCGTCGGCCGCGACAGATTGCGGGTCCGCCGACTGGCCATCGCTCTGACCGCTATTGTGACGTTGATGAACTTCGGCACTCTTGCGCGCCTGATTGCTGCGATACTAGCAGGACACGCCGGCAGCGGCCGGACGCTGCTCCTGGATGCAATCAATATCTGGGCCACCAATGTGATCATCTTCGCATTGTGGTTCTGGGCGCTGGATCGTGGCGGACCCGCAGGAGCATTCGGACCCAAACAGGGAAAGGATTTCCTGTTCACCCAGCAACAGACGGGTGAACCGGCGCGTTTCCCAAACTGGTCGCCGGGATTTGTCGATTACTTGTTTCTGGCGTTCACTAACGCAACAGCATTTTCGCCGGCCGACACTTTTCCCCTCACCGTCCGAGCTAAGCTTCTGATGATGGCCGAATCCGGCATATCGCTTGTAACCATTGCGCTTGTGGCATCGCGCGCCGTCGGCATCCTAAGCTGACAATTCGCCGACGCGGGCCATTGCTCGCACTGGATGACAGGGCAGCGGCCGGCGGAATATCTGCCATGCAGAAATCCGCATCCGACGTCTATCGGTGGAAAGGGCCGGCAAATCGGCGTCGACTCGTGCGTTAACTACAGTCATACCTCAGCGATCTCCCTCGTCTGCTAACCTTCGCGCTGATCGCATTTGTCGCTGCCATCCTTCCGCCATCTTGCCCAGCGCTAAGGTACATGCAGTCGCGTCACGCGAGTCGCCCATTTGGTGCTGCGTTAGCGGCTTTCAGCACAACAACGAACGAGGGACAGTTTTGAAGAAGCATATCGGCATTGGAATTTTGATTAGCGTCATGAGCTTCACGTCAGCAAGCGCAGGAGGATGGGGCTCCGTTCACAAGTACGTAAAGCGATCAGGCAATTGCGCCGGACAAGAGATTCTCGCGAGCTACTATTCCTCGGGAAAACGGACCGCGACCGGTGAAAGATTTGATGCGAGCGGCAACACCGCAGCCGCACGCACCTGGCCGCTTGGCACAACGCTGACCGTGACAAATCCGCACAACGGCCGTTCGGTCACCGTCAGGATCAACGATACCGGCCCGTGGGGAATTGCCTATCGCATGGGCGCCCGGCTTGATCTTGCGAGGGGTGCTGCGCAACGGCTTGGCATGCGTGGTTCTCAGTACGTCTGCGTTGCATGATTTGCAGTGTGCTGAGAGAACTTATCCGTTGGTGTAACTTGGCCGACACCTATTAAGTTGCTGCCGAACCGGTCGAATTTAGCTGGCTTTCGCCGGCGCTTGTGCGCTTGCCGACTCGAGCATGCTTGCAAACACGGCCGGGTCCGCCACGATGCGCACGATCATCGGCTCTTCGCGGCCACGAACCGCAAGCTCCGTGCGGGCAAGCTGACCAGCCGCGATGCCAGCGGTTGCAAAAACCTCATCCGTGACGATGGCCTTGCAATCGAGTGTCTTTGTCATGTCCTGCAACCGCGCTGCCACATTGACCGGATCGCCGAGCGCCGTGAAGACGGTGTGATCCCGAAAGCCGATATCTCCAATAATCACCTCGCCGCCATGAATGCCGATGCCGTACTGAATCGGTTCGGGGAGCTCGGACGCGAGCTGGTGGTTCATATAGTCCACATTGGTCGCGACGTTCGCGGCCGCACGCATCGCCTGGCGGCACGCGGTTTCCGGATCGACATCGATACCGAACAACGCCAGCACGCCATCACCGAGAAACTGGTTTGGCTGGCCGCCGGCATCGATCGCTGCCTGCGAGGCCGCGCCGAGGAAGCGATTGATGAGAAACACGACGTCGAATGGCAACCGCACCTCCGCGAGCCTGGTCGAGCCGCGCATGTCGACGAACATGCTGACGATGTAACGCTCCTTGCCGATATTCATACGGCGGCCTTTGCGCAACAGATCGGCGTTCATATTTGGCGGCAGAATTGGGATGACGGACACGTCCGACTGCGGCCGCAGCTGACAAGCAAGACGGATCGACGGGTTAGCCGCGACACCGACACGGTCCAGCACAAAGGCTTCGCGTCCTGATGGCGGCCGCAGGCCGCTGCGATCGCTGACAACGCGGACACGACATGTCGAACAGCGCGCGCGGCCGCCACAGACGCTGGCGTGCGGAATTTTGAAGCGCAGGCTGGCTTCAAGGATGCTCAAGCCTTTCGGCACGCGCACCTGCCGCTCTGGATATGAAATCGTGACCATGCCGCGCCGGCGCTCCCGCAATGTGCGCACGCCGCGTGCTGCGAACACCAGCACGAACGCACCGCCATAGGCGATCGGGAAATAAAAGAGCGTTATTTCGTCGATAACCTGGCGCTGCGCGGGCGGGGCCGCCCGCAGATTTTGCTTGCGCCAGTTTGGGTCCTCGGCAAGTTGAATGACTTCGCGCCCCCCATGGTGCGCCCCGATCATCGCGAGCGGAGGCATCAGCACTGCAATGGCGAGCAGAATGGGCGCCGCCCAGCTGAAGAACGACTTCAGCCGCAGCCAGAAATAGAGCCCGATGCAGGCATGCGTCCATGCGACCGTGATCAGTATGAACTGCACCGCGATCATATACTTTCTCAGGACCCAGTAGGCGAACAGCGGCGTTGCGTAGTTGGGTGGCGCAAGCCCGAATAGTGCGCCGTTGAGCCGCACGACGCCGAAATGACTGGCGAGCCAAAGCGGAATGCTCAGGCCGAGCACCAGCTGCGTGATCTCAATTGCCGTGTAGCGGAAATGGCGCCGTTGATAGAGTGCCCAAAGGCCAAGCGAGAAATGTATGACGGCGGCCGTGTAGAGCGTGTAATTGACGACCGGAATTCGCCACCACCAGACGTGGAACCGCAACCACGCTTCCATCGTCTGGTAGGAAATGTTGCCGAGCGCGTGATTGAAGAAATGCGAAAAGATATAAGTGAACATGACTAGGCCGGCAGCAAGGCGCACCTGCCGCACGCCAATGCCGCGTAGCCACGTCGGAATCCCTGAATTGGTATCTGCGCGCGCAGAACGGGGATCAACGATCGCAGGTGCCTGTACCGTCACGTTGAACCATCATTTGAATGGCAGATCTGCCCCAGCAAATGAGCAATGAACCTCGACGCTCATTACAAATAAAAAGACCGCAACACGCTGATAATACGGACCGGAATCCGCTGCGCCTCGACTACTTCCAAACACTCGTGCTGAGCGGGGCCAACGGATTCAGGTCATTTGCCGGATGGTAGCTGACCACATTGATGGTCCGCGCGCCAAAGAGAACGAACGACGCCGTGACAGAAATAATCGCGGTGCGGATCATGACGGTGCTCCCTTTATTCTTGCGCGGGGTTTTCCCCGGTGCTGCCAGTGCATTTCGGCCCCAGCAGGGATTAAGGTAGGATGAACCCCGCACAGCCGATGTGACCCGAGTCACAAAAGGGCGTATTTTCCCGCGTCTTTAATCCAAGGAAAAGCGGCCCGTTCGGGCCGCTTGGAGTTTGGAGGTTCAGAAATCGGGGCCTGCCCCGGGGACAGGGGCAGGCCAAAAGACGGTCAGGTAGCGGGGACAACGCTGGCCGTCAGGCTGCCGGTGGCAAGGGGGTAAACCACCGAACTAGCCGAAATTGGGTTGTTAGGGATATGGACGGCTCGCGCCACGCCGGTGACCACGGAAGCGCATGCAAGGATCGTGGTGGCGAATGCGAAAATGATGGTCTTGCGCATGTCCGTCTGCCCTGACGCGGGAGCAACTTACTCCCTACAGTCACCACACTAGGACGACGGGTTTCCGGCCGATGTGATCGGCATCACATAAAGGCGCTTTTTGGGGGGTGGCTCCCAAACCGGCAAAAACCGGTCATATTGCCTTGTTGGCGGCCCGCAGCCGGCGGGCCATCATGCTCATGATATCGAGCGCGAAGGTCGGCGCACGGCCCACAAGGGTCAGAAAATCCTTCTTCGAAATCGGGACCAGCGCCACATCGGTTTTGGCAATGGCGGTGGCACTGCGCGGCGCCGAATCGAGCAGCGCCATTTCGCCGAAGATGTCATTGGCCTCGAGCGTGGCGAGCAGACGGTTGCCGAGCTGAATTTCGACCTGCCCGCTCTGAATGACATACAGCTCTTTCGCCGTTTCCCCTTCCTTGAAGATCGTTTCGCCCGGCTTGAGGTACCAAACCGGGATTTTCGAATCAGCGAGAAAACTGAAGCCAACGACGTCATCCGACATGGCCTTGGCCCCTGCCCGCGCGCTACGCCGCGAGAACGCAGTCAATTGCACCGTATCCTCGGCCCAAAATCAATGAGGCCTCGGAGAGTGGGGCAAAAACTTAGAGTTTAAGCTCCTTTTCCAGCTTTGCTTTGCTCTCGATGCAATAGTAGCCAGACAGCCGGGTAACCAATTTCAGGCGCATCCATTCGTTGAGGATCCGGCTGACGTTTTCCCGCGCAATCCCGGCCATGGCAGCAACGTCGCTCTGGCTCAATTTCTGCCGGATGACGATGCGGCCGCCGCCAACTTCGTTGCCGAACGCCTTGGCCAGATCGAGTAGCGCCCGCGCCACGCGACCTTTGACCGGCAAAAACGTTCCAGCTGCAACGACCTGATCGGTATCGCGCAAGCGCGCGGCAAGGAGGCTGAGAAGATGTTTGTAAATCTCGGGATTCTTCGCCGCGACCGCTTCGAATGCGGTACGGCTGATGAAACTCAGCTTGCAATCGCGCAGCGCCGAGACTGAAGCCGACCGTGGACGTCCATCGATCATCGCCATGTCGCCGACAATCGAACCCGGACCCAGGATAGCGAGGATACGCTCGGCCCCGGCAGGCGAGGCCATGCTTACCTTGAGCAGGCCCTCCTCCAGGCGATAGCAACCATTACCCGGATCGCCGGCAAGAAACAGGATTGCGTCGGCCGCCAGTTTGACTGGTTTGGCATTCGCGAGGAGAGCGGTCGACAGCCGATCCGGCAGGTCGGACAGCAAATCTGTGGGACGCAACGAGGAAGCCATCGGATACCCGGCGCGGAAAAGCCCCGTGACCGCGCTGAGCGCTTTTTAGCAGAAATCCTCAGGAAATGCTCAGTGGCCCGCCGGGGCGACCCGGGCGACGGTCTGGCGGCATTGGCTGCGGCTGGCGAGGCTTGGTGGCGGCAAGCAACCGGCCGCTTGGGTAGCACACCGCTATTTTGCCGACCTTCCCGGGCGTGTTCGGCCTACAATAGGCCAAATAATTCGTGCCTTAGACGGCCACATCGTGGCAAACTTTTTATATTCGGTGGAATCGGCGGGCTGACGGGACAGGGCGGGAGGGGGACTATGAGAAAGCAGGCAGTGCTGTTGGTGGTGCTGGGCTTGATGCTCGCCTCATGCGTCGGCGTTTATGGCCCAAAGGGCAATGACATCGGCGGCATCATTCCGTGGTCACCGGAAGCTGAGCAGAGCGCCCTCGACATTGCGCAGGCCAATTGCGGCCTCTTCAACAAATATGCGGTGATCACGAGCATTCATCGGGTCTACGGCGATTACATCTCCTATGCGTGCTGGTGGAAACCGCCGCCCCGATCGCACCGGCACATAAACTGAACGGCACTTCCCCGGCCTGATTAATCGCCGGCGGACATCCAGCCGCCTGAGTGCTATTTTTATGCGATGATGAGACGCGCTTTCATCGCGGTTGCCTTC
>DASWAK010000341.1:0-3154 GCA_036391175.1 Pseudolabrys sp. | reverse complement strand
AAACCGGTCGCGGTCGCTGCGGCTACGCCGAAGCCGGTCGCCAATCCCTTTGTAACGGCGTCGCTCGGCGGCAACCTGTTCGACAATCGCGGCTACTGGCGAGGTGCAGTGCAGACCAGCCCGAATTTGCCTGCGGCGATGGCCGCACCAACGACGTATGACACCGCCAGCATCGAACCCACCTCCACCGGCAGTACCGCCCTCGCCTATGCCGCTGAATCAGAAGCGCCCGCGCCGGCCCGGACCCGCCCGATGGGTTCGCGTTTGCCACATCTGCCGAAAGAAGCGAGCGTCATGCCGGCACAGGGCAGCACCACTGTCGTGGAGAAGGCCCCATTGGCGGCGGCCTTGGCGAACACTGAGCAGCGTGTTTATAGCCCCTGGCTACGCGCAGCTGTGCTTACACCAAGCTTCAGCACTTACATGACTGCGACGCGGCTTGGTGCGGTCGACATGCGACCGCTGAATGAACTTCTGTACAAACCTTCTATGTCGGTGGCGATGACGTTTTCGGCCGATCCACAACTCGGCATGCTAGCCAGCCGCTTTAGCGGCCCTGCGGTGGTGTTCCTGGCTACCACTACCTTCGCACTGCAGACGACCGCGTCGCTGCGCTAATTTCCTAGTTCGCCATTCCGAGCGCGTGCAGGTAAGTGTCGAGTACTTCCTGCTGCTCGCGGCGCTCGTCCGTATCCAATTTGCGCAGACGCACGATAATGCGCAGCGCTTTGGTGTCGAATCCAGTGCCTTTCGCCTCGGCATAGACGTCGCGGATGTCGTCCGACGTCGCCTTCTTTTCGTCTTCAAGCCGCTCGATGCGCTCGACGAAAGCTTTCAGCTGATCTTTGGCGAAGCGGGTGGCTGGTTGCTCTTTTTCAGCTGCGGCGGTGGAAGGCATCGATGTCTCCTTGACTACGCACGGCGGATCATAGCCGCCATTGCCAAGAAGCTTTCTGATTTGGATGCCCTCAGGTCAAGGCAAGGACGCCGTCATCCACGCTGTTCACAAGCAAACGGTGACAACTAGTGTCCAGGGCTAGACTTTTCGAATGCCGCCTTCTGCTCCGGCGAGGCCTCTTTCTGGTGTTTCTTGCGCCATTCTTCGTATGGCATGCCGTAGACGATCTCACGGCTCTCGTCCTTGCTCATGGCGAGGCCCTTGGCGTCGGCAGCATCCTTCATCCAGTTCGAGAGGCAATTGCGGCAGAAGCCGGCGAGATTCATCAGATCGATATTTTGCACGTCGGTACGCGAGCGCAGGTGGTCCACCAGGCGCCGGTAGACGGCGGCTTCCAACTCAGTGCGGGTCTTGTCGTCCATAGTGGTGTCCTCCACTCTAGGAAACATAGACATGCGCTGCCCACCTTTGAAGGCCCCAAACGGCCCGACGCAGAGATTTGAGGAGATTACATTGTGAAGTTCGCGCATTTTTCTCATGTCTGGGGCAAGCCAGGCATGACCCCGCACCAACGTTACGAGGAGTTATGGCGCGAGCTTCAGTTATGTGACGCCCTCGGCTTTGACTACAGCTTCTGCGTCGAGCATCACTTTCGCCCCGACGAAAGCTGGATTTCGTCGCCCAGTCTGTATGTGGTCGGGGCCGCGGCGCGCACACGCCAGATGCGCATCGGCCCAATGGGGTATGTCGTGCCGTTGTACCATCCGCTGCGTCTGGCGGAGGAAATTGCACTCGTTGATCAGATAGTCGGTGGGCGCATGGAGCTCGGGCTCGTTCCGGGGATCAACCCCGATTATTTCAAGCCCTTCGGTCTCGACTACAATCTGCGCAAATCACCGACACTCGAATTCGTCGAATACCTGCGCGCGGCCTATGGCGAAAAGCAGCCGTTCACTTTTCATGGCGACGCTCATCACACCGATAGTGCACAGCTCGCTGTGCAACCGTTGCAAAGGCCGCACCCGCCGCTCTGGATGATGAGCCGCGACCCGCAGACACTTGAATTCTGCGCGCGGCATGGAATCAATCCCGGATATTTTCTCGTCTATCCGCGCGCAGACGCGGCACCACGCTATCGCAAATTTCTCGCCGACTGGGCGACAGCCGGCTGGCCTCAGCCGCCGAAGATTGCCTATTGCACGATCGTCTACGTGGACGACACCGACGAAAAAGCTTTCGACATTTCGCTGGCACGCGCGGCACGCGCCTATGAAGGTTTTCTACCGTCGCCGAAACCTGGCGAAACGTTCGAACAGCGCGTGCGCGAGCACGCAAAGAAATTCACCGGCCGCGGCGAGCCGGGGGCTTCCGAGATCATGGCTAATCTGTTCGATGTGGACTACCTGATGAAGCACGAACTGGTCTTCATCGGCTCGCCGGAAACGGTCACCAAAAAAATTCACGCGGCGGCACAAGCCGGCCTGTTCAATGTCTTCATGGGCGAGTTCAATTTCTCGGACCTGCCCGAGGCTGATCTCAGGCGTTCAATCCGCTTGTTCGGCGAGAAAGTCATTCCCGCCTTGCGCTCGTACGAGCCGTTTTGACGGCAGCTATTGCGCCTTGGCCAATTCGGGATGCGCTGCGAGGCGCGCGGTATTGAGCCGATGCACCGCCAAACAGACGACCGCTCCGGCCAGGAACGGAAGCGCCGACCACATATAAAGTTGCTGCACCGGCATACCGACGAACAGCGCTCCCACCAATGGACCGACGATTGATCCAATGCGCCCAAGGCCCAGTTGCCATCCCGAGCCATTGGCGCGTAGCGAGGTTGGGTAAATCAGTGCGCCTACGACATTGATGCCGGACTGAATGCCCAGCACCAGGAACCCGGCAAAGAAAGTCGCGGTCAGCAACGCGGCCTGGGACGTCAGACCGGCAAAGCCGATCGAACCGACCACTGGCACCGCAATCGCGAACATGATTGCGATGGCCAGGAAACGATGCTTCTGCAGCCACCAGCAGAGCAACAGAGCCCCAACCGTGCCGCCCACCTGCAAGCTCGCGCCGGCAAGTGCCACCGTTGTTGGCGGCAACTTGGCCGCCGTCATCAGTGTCGGCGTCCAGCTGATCAGGAAGAAGTAACCCATCAGGTTCAGCGCAAACAGCAACCAGAGCAACGGCGTGATCAGTGCAAGCCCTTGGCGAAACAGGTACGCTGGATTGAACCCAGGAAACTGCTGTTCATCCTCGATA
>DASWAK010000340.1:0-2131 GCA_036391175.1 Pseudolabrys sp. | reverse complement strand
GTAACTGCATCTTTGAGAACCGGGAGGCGACCCAATGAGATTAATTTCGTTTGCCATTGCCATGTTCGCCGCGCTCATCGTGACCGGGGCATCAGCGCAGACTGTGAACCTTACCGGCAAATACCGATGCGTGCAGGGATGCAGGTTCGGTCTTGTCGGCAATCCGGCCTATGTGACCCAGAATGGGTGGGACCTGAATGTTGTAAATGAGGCTGGTGAACCATCGCGCGCCTGGATGGATTGGTTTTCCCCGAATCGGATCTGGATCGAGAATTGGAATCAAGGTGCGGTTTTTTCCCCGAACGGGATGATCATACAATTTGATCGTGGCACGATCTGGCAACGGGATCTTGGAATACCAGCACCGCCACCGCGTCGCCGCTAGCAGCTTATTGGCCACACTTGCCTTGCGACTAGCTTCGACATTCTCCTGTTTGACGGCAAATATATAATTTCCGTCGACAAAGTCGCTGTGGCTATTATCCGAAGTTTCTGAGCTCAGTCTTTCCAAAAGCGGAATTTGCTATCCCGCCATGGACGTCAGCACGGCTGCGTAATGGCAGAACGCAGCGGTGAGCACAAAGCCGTGCCAGATTGCGTTCTGAAAGCGCAGGCTCTTCCAGGCGTGAAACACGACGCCGGTCGAATAAAGCACTCCGCCGGCAGCGATGAGCACGAGCGTCACCGGCGCAAGCGCGGCGGTGATCGACCCGATCGTGAAAACGCCGCTCCAGCCCATTGAGAGATAGAGCCCAATCGATGTGCGGTCGAAACGGCCCGGCCATAAAAGCTTGATCGTCATGCCTGCGAGCGCGGCGGCCCAGATGATCGCGAGCACGACGGCGGGGGTGACGCCACGCATCGGCAGCATGAAGGCGGTGTAGGTTGCCGCAATCAGCAGATAGATCGCCGAATGATCGAGGCGCCGCAGCCACAATTTGAACGGCGAGACCGGCCACAAATTATACGCTGCGGAAAACCCAAACATCGCAAGCAACCCGGCCAGATAGATCGTAACTGCGGCGAACTGCGAAATAGTGCCGTGGTGCACAGCGATGACGAACAGCACTGCGGCGCCGCCAATCGCCAATGCGACACCGAGGATATGGACGACCGCATCAGCGACAGTCTCGCCGCGGTCATAGTCCCAGGAGAGATAAGAGGCCATGCCGCTGGCTTAATTTTGCATTGCGGCAACGAGGGGGCAGAAAGACGGTGGCATTCCTGGCCTTGGACGCGGCGAAGTCGGGACAGGTGGTTTCTATCGCTGGCGATCACTAGAGCGCAGCGGGGTGGTTTGTCATGGGTAAAAAGCTTTAGAGAGAAACGCGGCGAAAACTGGAAAACATCTGTTCGATGTAAGTTCTTCATCTTCAAATATTTGAAGAGCAATCCGTGCCGCACACTTACTTCGGTTTCTTCTTTGCCTTGGTCTTCGCCGGTGGCTTTGCCGGAGGCGGCGGCGGTGCATTCGCCGCGGCTTCGCGGTCGGCCACTTCCTTGGCCAGCCGCAACGCGCGCAGGCGTTCGGTCTTGGCGCGCTCAGCCTGCGCGGCGGCCTTGTATTCGGCCGTGGCGGAAGCGCCCTCGCGCGCCTGAATTTCCTTCTTGTGGAACGCGGCTTGTGCGCGTTCCATGTCTCTGGTGCTTTTCGAACTACTCACGAACACCCCGTTGTTGAGCCGCACGTGTCGCACTTCATGCAGGTGCCATTGCGCACCAGCGTGAAGTTACCGCATTCGCCACAGGCCTCGCCTTCATAGCCCTTGGCGCGAGCCTCCGCGCGCTTTTCGGAGGCCGCCGCCTTGGCGTGCGCGCGCGCATCCTGCGGATCGATGCGCTGCTCGAGTTGCTCCGCCGGCGAAAGCTTGGCCTCCGGCTCGGCCTTGAGCGCGGTGGTGCCGGCAATCTCGGCCCGCGCGCCGCCGACCGCTGCGATGGCGGTAACATTGCCGCCGGCCGTGGGCGGCGGGACGCCGCGTACCACGGAGAGACGATCCGTGCGCGAACGCGTCAGGCCCTTCGACACATAGTTGGTCGCGGGCTTGCCTTCCTGCACGCCCTTGCCGAGCGCGTCGAAGCCACCGGCCTCGCTCGGGTCCACATGGGCGAGATCGAAGCGCTCTAAATA
>DASWAK010000339.1:0-2634 GCA_036391175.1 Pseudolabrys sp. | reverse complement strand
GCGCAGCGCGTACGGCGACCAACCCCGCCTGCGAAGCGCCATCGACACGTCGGCGGCGTCGGCGCTCTCGGGCACGGTGAAGCCTGCGCTGTGGCGCCCCTTCGGCGTATCCACGAATACTCGGCGACGACGATGCGGCATTAGACTCACCATTGCGAAAGGTCGCGTCCAATGGGCGCGAGCGACCGCCGGCTCGAGATAAACCATCGGATGGAATGGGAGCCAGCGCCGGGCGAGCCCGCGCGACTTTCCTATATGTAGGAAGGCCCGATTGTTTTCCAAGAGTCTGCTAGAGCTGCTGCATCGCAAAAATCTGCTTCGCGCAGCCGGTCTTGCGCATGAGTGCGCTATGTAGCGGCCGTTCGCGGAACAACTGCGCGGGCACGGCGTTCGACCGCCAGCACCGGTCGGAGAGGCAGGAGAGGCAAAGAGTCGCTGGCAGTGCAAGGACGAATAGGAACAGGAGAGACACATGGACAGGAACGGGCGGAAGACACGCAGCACCGCAAGGGACATCTCGGAATGAACACACCTCCAATCGTGTCGCAGAAGGAGTGGGAGGCCGCGCGCCAGCAGCTCCTCGTGAAGGAGAAATCCTTGACTCGCGCGCGTGATGCGTTGGCCGCCGAGCGTCGACGGATGCCGTGGATGGCGGTGGAGAGGACGTACGAGTTCGACGGGCCCAAGGGTAAGGTGAGCCTGCTCGACCTATTCGAAGGCCGTCGTCAGTTGATCATTTACCGCGCTTTCTTTGAACCCGGCGTCTTCGGCTGGCCCGAGCATGCCTGCCGCGGCTGTTCATTGGGGGCCGACCAGGTCGCCCACCTCGCCCATCTGAACGCCCGCGACACCACGCTCGCGTACGCATCGCGCGCGCCACAGAAGGACATCGAGCGCCTGAAGGCGCGAATGGGTTGGAAGATGCCTTGGTACACCATCACCGACAGCTTCGACACCGACTTCGGCGTGGACGAATGGCACGGCCACAATGCATTCATTCGCGACGGCGACAAGGTGTTCCGCACCTACTTTATCAATAGCCGCGGCGATGAGGCGGTGGGGACCACCTGGAGCTACCTCGACATGACCGCGCTCGGGCGCCAGGAGGAATGGGAAGATTCGCCAGAGAGCTACCCTCAGGCGCCGCCATACAAGTGGTGGAACTGGCACGACAACTACGGCACCGAGGCCTCGCCTGATCCGAAGTGGGTTGAGGTGTCCGACGCCGGAGAAGCCGCCTTCCGAAAGCGCGACGCAGAGGCGAACGCATGACCTAGGAACGCGTTTAACTAGTCCTGTCTGATCGAAATTTAGAGAGACCGCCTTTCGGCGGTCTCTCTATTTGTTGCAGCGCATGAGTCCGCTATTGGCTCTTAGCGGACATCGTCACCATGCTCACCAATGTCTGCGTTCGAGGATACATCCCAGCTTTTGCGGCCGATCATCTCGCTACGTAGCAGTCATCGGTCTAATTTCCATGACTTCTATGGATGACTGCGGAATTTGTAGGTGTGGATGGCTTTCGAAAGACTTCGCGGCTGCTTCATGCGACTCCGCTTCTATGAACGAGTACAACATAATATCGTTTTTGGTGTCATGAGTTCCGCTTGATGAGACCCGTTTAGTTTTGCCGCCAACCCCTGTATCAGTGATCATTTTCGTATGATCGCCCATCCATTTAATCCAGTCGCCTCTCATCTTTTCCTCAGCCACCCTCCTCTTATCAGGGTCGGTCTTCGACCAGTCTGCGATTACCGATGCAGGCGCGAGGTATAAAACCAGGAATTTTTTCATAGAGAAGCTCCCTCATTGTTGCGCTATAATTTACGGCAAGTTTTCTAGCGTACCAATTCTCCGTCCTCGATCGATCCCGGCAACGGGCCGATAAATGCGGAAGGAGCCTTTCTATGGAAAGCAAGCCGGTAGCCATCGATCTCGGTAGTCTCATCCTCGTCGCTTCAATGGTTGTTTTCCTTACCTTGGCAATCGTTGGCGAGACTATCGCGCTCGTATTTAACGGGCAGCCGATTGGCAATATGGCCGCATCAGCGGCTGATGTATCTGCGTGGCTTTTCGCTGCGCTGTTTTTCTTCGCGTTCGCTGCCACGCTAGTGAGAGAAAGGTCCCGGGATTCAAATTGATGGGTCTGCTTTCGGACAACAGCGGATAGTGCTGGATTTTCGCCGGGAACGGTTTGTCGACCCAAAGCGGACATTAAGCCTGATGAGCGTCTGACGCAGGTTGTCCCTGGTCGTAAAGTGTTAGACTGCACCGACCGATCATCGAGCGTATGTCAGCTGACTCATTGCGGAGGGCGCTACCATGAGACCGACCAACTCGTTTGCAGCGCTCGTTTTCATCGTCATTCTCGCTATCGGCGCAGCTCTCGCCTACGCGATGTATGGTATTTCGGCCAGTTGGGTGAGCAATCGGCTTATTGCTGCCGCCCTCATCGTCGCCATTGTCGTTTCCTTCGCCACCAAGGTCGCGGATCAATGGGACCGGGCCGTTGTCTTACGGCTCGGCCGCTTCCACGTGCTGCGGGGACCGGGGCTGTTTTTCATTATACCGATCATCGACACCATCCCCTATTGGATCGACACCCGGGTGATCACCTCGTCATTTACCGCGGAA
>DASWAK010000338.1:0-4638 GCA_036391175.1 Pseudolabrys sp. | reverse complement strand
TCTGGCCGAGCCAACCCCGATCAGCGCCGATGACATCCTCGACCTTGTGCATCATGATGCCCTCGCAAGCCGGTCCACCCTGATGAACGCACAGGTTCTCGTAGGCGTAGAATTTGCCCTGCCAGTGGAAAACGCCGATCTCACGTCCGCCATGTGCCACAATGCGACGTTCACCGTCGGAAAATTGCACGGCTTTCGCGACAAATACTTCAGACATTCAGTCCCGCTCCTGACTATCGAATAGTTGAAAAGTATGGCACTGAACCGCCCGGCGCGGCAACGAAGCGACTTCGCGAAAACGAAAACCCGGGTTGCGATGGTGTGCATTGTGCAAGGGTGCTCCATCGCGCAAGGTCAGCCCGCCGTAAGCGAAGGAAGCCCGGGTGGATTCAGGCGCAATTCTCGCAGTCACAGCGGGCGCCTTTCTGCTGGCCGGCTTCGTCAAGGGCGTGATTGGCATGGGCTTGCCGACCGTGTCGATCGGTTTGCTTGGGCTGCTGATAACGCCGATCCAGGCGGCAGCGATCCTGGTGGTGCCGTCACTGGTCACCAATATCTGGCAGGCGGCCGTAGGCGGCGGAATATTCAAACTTGTACAGCGGATGTGGCCACTGCTCGCCGGCATTTGCATGGGCACTTTATTCGGCGTGCTGCTGCTACCGCACGATGGCAACGGGCGACAGTCTGGCTCGGCCTCGCGCTGGCGGCCTATGCCCGCTGGGGCTGGTAAGGGCCAATTCTCCGTACCCCGCCATGCGGAGACCTGGCTGGGACTGTTGATGGACACGGCGACCGGCGCCATCACGGTTGCGACTGGGATCTTCGTCATGCCGGGGACGCCCTATTTGCAGGCGCTCGCATTCGAGCGCGACAAGACGGTGCAGGCGCTCCGCGTTTCGTTCACAACATCCACGATAACACTCGCCCTCGCGCTCGCACATGCAGGTGAGGTGTAGCGGTCGCTCATCCTGCCGTCACTGGTCGCACTTGGTGCTGCACTTGTCGGGATGGTGCTCGGACAATTGGTGCGCAGCTGGATCAAGACGGAAACCTTCCGGTTGTGTTTCTTTAACGGACTTCTGCTGCTCGGTACACATCTGGCGCTGCGTGGATTGTTGTGATCGACTAGACGCTCCTACTCATAATCACCAGGACACGTGCGATGAAAATCGTCGATCTCTCTCACGTCATGAATGTGCATACGCCCGGCTGGGTCGGCTATGCCGGCAACAAGATGTACTACGCGCAGAACCTGCAAACGCAGATGATCGTGGCGCAACGGATCGATACGGCGCTTCATGTCGGGACCCATTTCGACGGTGCCATGCATGCAACCGACAATCGCAAGGGCGACATGGCCTCGTTGCCGCTCGACTATCTGATCAATCGGGGCGTTGTGGTCGACATCTCAAAGCACATGCACGACTGGGTGGTGATCACGCCCGAGATGCTCGAAAGCGCCGACGCCGACATCCGCGAGGGCGACATTTTGATTGTGCATACGGGCTGGCATCGTCATTACGAGGGCCAGCCGCAACAGGACCTTGTGAAGTACTTCTGCTATCATCCGGGCCCCAATCTCGATACGTTGCACTGGATGCTTAATAAAAAGATCCGGTGGTGGGGCATGGATTGTGGTTCGTGCGACCACGCGATGAACACATCGATTCGCCGCATGCGGCCCGATCTCGCTGACGAGTTCACGAAGAAGCACGGCAAGACACCGGCGGAATTTTTCGGCACCTTCGAATACACCCACAAGAAATCCGGCCGCAAAGTGCAGCAGGACATGTTTCCTTTCCACAGCTGGGCCTTTCAGGAAGGCCTGTTGCACGCGGAAAATATCGGCGGCGACATCGAGATGATGCTCGGTAAGCGCTGCCTGATCGGCGCATTCCCGTGGCGCTACGAAGGCCTCGAAGCCTGTCCATGCCGAATCGTCTGCTTCCTCGATGCAGGCGAGTCCATTGAGGCCGTCGGCAATGCTGCGAAAGCTATCTTGCAAGGGTGAGACGTCTATTTCGCGGATTGCCCCGCCGTTCACTTAGAGCCCTTTTTGCGGGATGTCCGCTTTCGCGGGGATGGGCGAACGTTGGCTACTCGCGTCAGGCGCGGGTCGGGCCGGTTGTTCAACAAAGTCGACTGGATCGCCTCGCGTAACAGTCCGTATTTTGATTTCGGCCAGCCCGCAACATGGATGTCGGCAAGCAATTTTGCCGATTTCCCAAATACTACGATGCGGTCGCCGACGCTGATGGCCTCTTCCAGTTGGTGCGTGATCAGGATCGCGGTCGAGCCGCACTCGCGCGCCAGTTTGAGAAACGTCTCGCGCAGTTCTGCCGCTGTCACCTCGTCAAGATGCCCGAAGGCTTCATCGGCGAGCAGAATATCAGGCTCGACCGCGAACGCGCGCGCGATTGCGACCCGCTGGCGCATACCGCCCGACAATTCGTGCGGGTAGGCATTAGTGAAATGGCTTAAGCCAAGCCGGTTGAGCCACATCAACGCACGCTCGCGCTGCTCTTCCTCGGGCAGACCGATGAGCTCGAGCGGAAGCTTGGCATTATCAAGTGCCGAGCGCCAAGGCAGTAACCGGTCCTGCTGGAAGACGGTCGCGATCCTGCCGCGAAAATGGTCGAAGTCGGCGTGAGGGCTCTTGTCTCCGATATGGATCAAGCCATCGCTTGGCGCTTCCAATCCGATCATCAAGTCGAAAAAGGTGGACTTGCCGCAGCCGGTCTGGCCGACGATGGCCACCACCTCGCGTGGTGCAATTGCGAGATCAAGGCGGTCGATTGCGATCACGGCCTGTCCAGTTGTGGTTTGACGATAAACCTTGCGCAGTGCGCGCACTTCGATAGGAGGTGGACCGCTCATGCCCGCCACCTCAATACGCGCGCCTCGACGCGCGCCACCATCGCTTCGAGCAAAAATAAAAGGGCGACCAACACCAAGGTCCAGGCGAAGACGTCGGCGACCGAAAATAATTCCTGTGCAACGGAGAGCTGGTGCCCGATGCCTGTTACCGCGCCAACCAACTCCGCGATGGTAACGACGCGGATCGCCAGGCTGATATTGACCTTCCAGCTGGTGAAGATCGTCGGCACGATTGCCGGCAGCATCAGTTTGAAGAAATACTGCCAGGTCGTCGGCCTGAATGATTGCATCATATGGCGCAATTCACGCGGCACGCCGTGCATGGCATCGAGCGTATCGATCAGAAAAACCGGCCCGCATACGACTACCAGCACAAAACCGATGCGGAATTCGACACCGGGAAACCACAGCACCGCAAACAAGATCCATGACACCACAGGCACTGCCATAAGCAGGCGGATCATCGGATGAAGGTAATTGTCGAGTGAATCCGAGCGGTACATGGCCATCGCCAGCGCGAGGCCCAGCACGAACGAGACGATGAGAGCGGCAATCACGCGCGCCAGCGTCACTATAATATCGATCGGCGTGATAGTCGCGACGCTTCGCGCGATGCGTACGAAACTGGGAATCGCAAATGGCGGAATCCCAAGATAGGGCGCCAGGTGCGACAACGCCTCCCAGACGACGGCGAAGACGAGAAGGGAGACGAGAGTCTGACGCGGAAAGGTCAGGACGGGGACAGACTCCCGCAACTCCTCATGGGGCATAGATGATCTTCTCGTCGGGCATCTTTTCGTAGAACCCCGCCTTGACCGCGCGCTCCATCATGTCGGTGATGGTCTTGCGGGTCGCCGGCTCCCAGGCAGGCTGGATCACCATTTGCAGGCGCTTGCTCGCCAGCGCAGCGGTTAGAATACCCGGCGGGAGCTTGAGCGTCTCGTTGGCGATCTTGTCGGCTTCGGCAGTATTGGTTTGCATGAATTGGGCGACATCCTGCAACGCCGCGATCAGCATTTTGGGCCCGTTTGGATTTTTCGCGATCGCGTCGCCGCGCATCGCCGTCACAATTTCCCAGCCGTCCTGTCCGGTGATTTCTTTCCAGCCTTGCGCGCCATTGAAAATCACTTTCCAGTTCGGGTTTTGCTTGAGAATGATGCTTGCCAGGGGCTCGATCACCAATGCGGCGTCGACGCGGTCAGCCTCGAGTTGCGCGCGAGCGACGGCAAAGTTCGCGTTGACCACGATGATGTCTTTGCCAAGGTCGATGCCCTTGGCGGCCAGGTACATCTTGGTGACCTGGAACTGCGATCCGCCCATGTCGACGGCGAGTTGCTTGCCCTTAAGATCGGCCAACGACTTGATCTGGTCGTTCTTGGTGAAGATAACGAGGTCGGCGAGCGTGAATCCAGTGCCAATGATGCGGACCGGAACGCCTTCCTGGTAGAGCTTCTGCAGAATGGTCGGACCACCAATCAGCACGTCGGTCTCGCCAGTGGCAAAGCCGGCATAGAAAGCGGAGATCGAGGGATAGGCGTGGATGTCGAGCTCGAAGCCGTGCCTGGCGTCAAAACCCTGCGCTTTCATAATATTCCACACTAGCGGATTGAATACCGGCAAGGTGAGGCTGGAGACCTTGATCACTGGTTTTTGCTGTGCATGTGCTGGTGCAGACACAATTCCAGCCGTCGCAATCGCAAAAGCGGCTGCGAGCGCGGCAAGGCCGCGTCGAGACAACTTGAACATGGACAATTCCCCCTC